>JANXVV010000529.1 GCA_025351525.1 Humisphaera sp.
CCCTGCGGAAACGCCCGGGCCAGCGGAGGCGGTGATGGCGGAGGAGTCGCGGCAAAATGTACTGGCCCTGCTCCGCGACCTGCCGGAAGAATATCGGCTCCCCTTGATGCTCCGATATCTGAACGATTTTGATTACCAGACGATCGGACGGCAGTTGGGATTGAGCAACGGCTCGCTGCGCGGACTGCTGAATCGTGGAATGACGATGCTGCGGGACCGCGCGGAAAAAGCGGGACTGAGCTGGAATGCATGAGTCGAGATTCTTCGACGTAAAAGAAAGCGCGGCCCTCCGGGCCACCGCTAAACGAAAGCAAGGGGCGGCGCGATCAATTGAATGAGGTAATCTTATGACCACTCCCATCGACCCACACGCCTGGTTTCACAAACACCTGGATGCCTTCATCGCCGATGAACTTTTATCAGAAGAAAAAACGGCGCTGACGGCACACGCGGCCATTTGTGCCGCCTGCAACTCGGCTCTGCTCGAAGCCCGACAAGCCGACCAATCGATCCGCACATTATTTTCCCCCATCACCCCCACTGCCGACTTTGAGGAGAAACTGATCATGAACCTGCAACACCTCTCCGCACCGCGTTCGTTCATCCATCCCTCCGTCATCCGGGCGGCGACCGGCGTTGCCGCCGTCATCGTGCTGGGCGGATTCGGGTTGATCGGCCACCGTGCGATGCGCGATGGGAAGTTCCCGGAACTCTCACTGCCGCAAATTTCGTTCCCGCAGTTTGCGTGGTTGTCAGGTACGGATCCGACGCGGGTCAAAGCAAGCAGCAATTTGAGGCAGATGGGTGAGGCTTTGAGAATGTACACCGCCGACGACCTTGCAACTGCCGTTCCCGAAATTGACGTTCGGTTGAAATCGTCTCTTGACTCTTCACCCCAAGCGAAGGCACGCTATGACGATCTTCTTCGCTACCCTGCGGACTGGGCGGACATCAATCAAACTGTGACAGAAGGTGGCGACGGCAACGGTCGCAAGTCAAACACTTGGAATCTTCAACTCCCCGAGCAATTGGCGAAAAATGCCGAAGACAGGCTGGACCCCGGCGCGACGGCCATGCCCAGAAAATCATCAGTGCATGGCGAGCAGGGTCGGGGGTATGGGGAACTGTCCCACATCGAGACGACCAAAAGTGTCCCGGACCGCGGCACGATGATTATGGGCGGGCAGTCGCTTGACCGTGATCTTAAGCGCGACAAGGAAGCGACCTTGCAAAAGACGGAGCTAAAACGGGAAGATTCACAGGGTCTCGCCACTAAACCGCAGTTGCAACGCAACCTTTCCAAAGGGGCCAAGCTTGTATCGGGAATCGAAAGGAGCGGCGGCTTGTCGCCTGCTCACAAGGATGACACCCCGCTGAAGCCGGCGCAGCTTGAAGGCGTCAAGCTCGGTCTTCAGGCTGCCTTGCAAACCGACTATTTTTTCGACGGCACCAACACCAACAGCTTCGCCAAGACGCCGGAGGCGTTGTATTACAAACCCGCCGCGAACACGCCTGCCGTGGCGAATGTTGCCGCCGACGGCATCAAGCTTCCGGTGGCCGCCAACGGTACGGTGAACCTCACCTTGAAAGATTCCGACGGCGACCGCAAAAATAAACTCGAGAGCGAACTTCCCCGTCTCAGGGTCGTCCTCTCGGATCAATCCGAGAAAGCAAAAGACCTGAATGAGGTTGCAAAGCAAGATCTCAAACGCGGTGAACCGACCGACGCCGAGGGCCGTCAAAAAGCTGCATTTGACGTGACCGGGAAAGATGCGGCGGCAGATGGGCCGAAAGTCGCGGGTAAGCCCGAAACGCCAAGGGGCACCGACGAAGTGAAGCAACCCCCGATACAGCAGTTCCAGCGCAAAATCATCCGCAACGGCCAGGTCGAATTCGAGGTCGACAGCTTCGACTCCACCTTCATGCAGATCGGTAAAATCGTCGTTGAAGAAGGCGGTTACGTCTCGTCGACCGATTCCGAAAAACTTTCCAACGGCAAGGTGAAGGGCACCGTCACCGTCCGTGTGCCGCCGGATCATCTGGATGTGCTGATTCTGAAGCTTCGAGGGCTCGGGGATCTTAAAAGTCAGAAGGTCGCCGCCCAGGATATCACCAAACAATACACCGATCTGGAAAGCGGTCTGCGCGCCAGCCGCACGATGGAGGATCGGCTGCTGGAAATCATCAAGACCGGCAAAGGGTCGGTGAAAGATCTGGTGGAAGCCGAGAAACAACTCGGCGTCTATCGCGAGCATATCGAGCAGGTCGAGGGCGAGCTGCGCTATTACGGCAACCTGATTTCCCTCTCGACGCTCAACATCACCCTGTACGAGCGCGACATCAAAACTCCGACCGCCGCGTTTGAAACCGAAGAGGTGCAGGCGGGGATCGAGGTGGAGGATGTCGAGAAAGCCCGCAACGATGCGCTGAAGGCGATCGACGAGGCGAAGGGCCGCGTGATCGAATCGAACCTGAAAAAGCTGGACGCCGGCCAGTTGACGGCCACGATCGTCGCCGAGCTTTCCCCCGAAGCCGCCGGGGCATTTACCGATCGACTCAAACAATTGGGCCGCGTCGCCAGGCTGGAGGCCGATCGCAAGCAAACCACGCAGGGCGGCATTGGCGCACCGACCGGCATCAAGATGGAGCGCAAAGCCACGCGCTTCAATATCTCGCTGTACAACCTGGCCAACATCGCCCCGCGTGAAACCGTGAATCTCACGCTGGCTGCCGAGGATGTGGAGACGGCTTACAAGGCGATTCTGTCGGTGATGAACGCCGACGATGCCGTGTCGATGGGCCGCATCGTCAGCAGCACGTTGAACAGTCAGAAAAAGGACCAGACCAGCGGTGCGATCACGCTGGAAGTGAAATCGGACAAAGCCAATGCCGTGGAATTGGCGATCCGGGCGACGGGCGAAGTGCTGCATGTGGCCGTCTCGGAAAACCCCGATTCCAACAACGTCACCCGTGCCAAACGCGGCTACAGCATCTCGCTGATCTCCATCGCCCAAGTCGCCCCGCGCGAAACGCAAACCCTGCAAGTCGCCGCGAAAAATGTCCCGGCCGCCTATGCGAAATTGCTGACGGCGTTGCAGGATCCCAAGCAACCTTCGCGAATACTCTCCTCGCAATTGAACGAGCAGGATCGCCAGAACGTGACCGGGCAGATCGATGTGGAAGTACCGCGGGCCGCCGTCGGCGCGATCGAGGCGGCGATCACGGGGACCGAAAGCGACGTCTATTCCCGCAACATCAGCCGGGCCAATGAATCGCAGAACACGCTGGATACAAAGGTACGGCTGAGCGTGACGCTGGTCGCCGCCGATCGCTTGCCGCCGCGCGAGACGACGACGATCGCGGTCGAGGTGGAGAATGTCGAAGCGATGTTGAACAACGTGGTGAACACGCCCGGGGCAAAGGCCGTGGAACGGCAGATATCGAAGCAGCAGAATGGCCGCATCGCCGCCCATGCGGTGATCGACGTGCCGCTGACCAGTGCGCCGGCTATACTCGACAGCCTTCGCAACCTCGGCACGGTGCGCGTGGTGGAGTCCTCGAAAAATCCGCAGGTGCCGGAAGGCCCGTTGGCCCGGGCGAGGTTCGATGTCACGCTCGGCAACGCCGCGCCGATTGTCTCGCCGGAGGATGGGGTTGGCGCGAGGCTGCACCAGGGATTGCAAACCAGCCTTAATGGTTTGACCTTCAGCCTAATGCTGATCGTAATCGGCGTGTGCCTGGTTGGACCCTTCGCGCTGGTGATCTGGGGCGGGTGGAAGTTTCTGCGGCGCGGAAAATTGAAGGCGACTACGACGTGAATGAATCGATGTGTTGTTTAGCGGCGTGCCTCCGGCGCGCCGCTAAACAAATTCTCAAAAGCGTAAGCGCGAACACCACATTCGCTTCAAACAGTTTGAATCGGTGGCTGTCCTGCGCGTTGTCTCATCCAGTTGACGGGGCTTAAGACGAAGCGGGTACGCAGGAGTTTAAGTTCGAGCTTTCGTTTCCATGGAAAACTTGTCAGCATCAGCCCCATGAGGAGGATGAGAATTCCCGGCCCCGGCACGAGGGGAACCGACAGTACGCCGCCCAATAAAATCAGAATCACGCCAACGATGTTTTTCAGAATTTTTATCGCAAGGTGCGAGGTGGCGTTCGATTTTTCGGAGGAGTTTGCGTCGGAAGCGGGCTGGGTGAAATAGTCGGCGGGCAAGCGGATGGCGACAATCGCCCCGGTCATCAGCGCGATCGCGCCAAGCACCGCCGATATGATGGCGAGCAGGACGACGTGTTCTTTAAGCCAGTGCATGCTCAAGTCCTCCGCACGCGGTTTTCAATTTCCGACGCCACCACCCCGAGCACCAGAATCAGCAGCACCACTCCCAGCACGTAGGAATTGAAGTGCGACCCCAGCATTGCTTTCAGCGGATGGGCCGCGAGCATTTTGACGCCGACCAGACCGAGTATCACAGCCAGCGACACCTTCAGATATTTAAACCGGTGCAGCATTCCCGCCAACGCAAAGTAGAGCGATCGCAGTCCCAGCATGGCGAACACATTGCTGGTGAAGACCAGGAACGGGTCGGCGGTGACCGCGAAAACGGCGGGGATCGAGTCGACCGCAAAAATCACGTCCGTGAACTCGACCGTCACTAAAGCCAACGCCAGCGGGGTGAGCATCCGCGTGCCGAGTTTCGCGCGTGCGACCGACGGGTCGGGTTGCTCGATCTCGGTGGGCGTGACGGGTTCGTGCGATTGGATCGAGCCGGCGGTGACCATGAAATGCTCGCCGTGGAATCGATCGGTGACGGGAAACCACTTGCGGATCGCCCGCACCAGTGCATTCTGACCCGGATCGGAATGGCCCTCTTTCAGGAACAGCATTTTGATGGCCGTCGCGATGAGGAATACGCCGAAGACGTAGAGCAGCCAGTGGTACCGTGCGATGAGTGTCGCCCCGACCGCGATCATTGCCCCGCGCGTGGCGAGCGCGCCTAGAATGCCCCAGAACAGCACGCGATGTTGATACATTCGCGGCACGGCGAAGAACGTGAAGAGCGTGGCGATGACGAAGATGTTGTCGACGCTCAGCGATTTCTCGACGACATAGCCGGTCAGATATTTCGTCAGGGCGTCGCGGCCATCGATCGCGTCGCCGTCGACGGCATTGATCGCCGTTCCCAATCCCATCCAGTGGTGTTCGTATCCGAAGTAGACAAACCCACCGAATGCCAATGCAACCGCGATCCAGACCGCCGACCAGCTCAGTGCCTCCTTGACGGTGACTTCGTGGGCGGTGCGATGAAAGACTCCCAAATCCAAGGCGAGGAGAAGGAGAATGAGAACCATGAAGCCAATCCAAATCCAGAGCATAAAAAACCTTTCTTGGAAGGGATCGTGTGACGACCGTCCTATCAATAGGCCAAGGTCTGCGTTTGCGGCAAGTATAAATCGCGGGGAAGAGTGGAATGGGCGGGTGAAGAGGTTGCAACCGCTCGGCCACGGCGTCCCAGTGTTCGCTTTGGCCGGCTCACCAGGTGTAACGGCACGGGTCCGCCACACGAAAAGCGACTTTAGAAGGGCGACTGGGCAGGCATGATGATTCATACCGCGATCGGTAGGGATCACTTCAAAAACGGATGAAAATAAATCCAGCCATGAAAAAACCCCTGTAAAACAGGGGTTTTGAGTGGAGCCACGGGGAATCGAACCCCGATTTGCTGAATGCGATTCAGCCGTCATCCCGTTAGACCATGGCCCCGGGTGGGTGGGTCGACATTTTAGTCGAGACGCGTCAATCGTCAAGTCATCCCTTCAAGACCCGATCCACCACCGCCTGAACCGCAGCGATCCGTTGCTCTGCCGAGGGGCGATCGGGGGCCTCGGAGATGATGCGCATGATCGGTTCGGTGTTGCTCGGGCGGGCGTGGACCCAACTGTTTTCCCAGTCGATGCGGATGCCATCCTGAGTGTCGATTTTCTCGTGGCCGAATTCCTTTTTCAACGCCTCCACCGCGCGATTCGCATCCTCGCGGCGGCACTCGAATTTGGTTTTCACAATCTCGTATTTCGGCAATTCGGCGACGAGTTGGCTGACGGTTTTTCCGGTTTCGGCCATCAGTTGAAGGACGTAAGCCATGCCGACCAGGCTGTCGCGGCCGGGGACGATGCGGGGGTCGATGACGCCGCCGTTGCCTTCGCCACCGATGGTGGCGTTTTCGCGAAGCATCGCCTCAACGACGTTGGCTTCACCGACGCAGGTGCGGATGACCCGCCCGCCATATTTCGCGGCGATATCGTCCAGCATCCTGCTTGTGGAAAGGTTGGTGGCGGTCGGACCGGGCTTTTTGGACAGGATGAAACGGGCGGCGAGCGCGAGGGAATATTCCTCGCCGATGTACGTCCCATTCTCGTCGACGATCGCCAACCGGTCGGCATCCGGGTCCTGCGCGAAACCGACGGCGGCATGCTGACGGCGGACTTCGGCGGCGAGCTGAGTCAGATTTTTTTCCGTCGGTTCCGGCTCGTGTGGGAACTGCCCATCGGGGATATTATTCAGATGGCTGAACTGGCACCCCAGCTTGCTCATCAGCGTCGCGGAGGTGACGCAACCGGCCCCGTTCACACTGTCCAGCACCACCTTGAATCGCTTCGTCGAAATCCCCAGCACATCCACATAATCCAGCACCCGCCTGATGTGCAACGCGTGGGTTTCGCTGTTTTTTTTCGGTTGAATCAGCTTCTCCACCCGCACGAAATCACAGGCCTTCACGTCGTACAGTGCCTTGATTTTCTCGGCCTGTTCCGGTGGCAGGGCGATGGCCTGGCGGTTGAGAAATTTAATCCCGTTCCACAGGATCGGGTTGTGCGAAGCGGTGGCGATCAACCCGGCATCGACGCCGAGGTGCTTGACCATCATTGCGGTGCCGGGAGTGGTGACGATGTCGAGATCGATCACCTCCATGCCGCTGGCGGTGAGGGTTCCGATGGCGATGTCTCGCACGAGCATGCCGCTGGGCCGTGAATCGCGGCCAAAGACGATGCGGAAATGCGAGCCGTTGGTCGGCGTCTCATTCTGCTTAAGGTAAACCGCAAACGCCGCCGCCATCTGCGAGATGACCGTCGGCGTGAGCGTGCCGCCGACCGTGCCGCGCATTCCCGAGACGCCAATCATGAGTGCTTCCATGAGGGGCAAGAAGATAGAGAGGCGGCTTCAAATGTAAAGGAAGCGGGGTGCTTCAAGATGGGCAGATCGGACCGGAAATGATTGATAGAGTCGCGAGGCGGCGCGACGATGCAGGCGAGGGTCCGCAGTCTTGGCACCACAAGACTCCTTTTCTTATTTCCGCACTGCCTATTTCTGAACGTTTCTGAACACTTTTCAGCCCTGCGTGTGGCATGGGATTCCCGCCCGTGCATTTTGGCCGACGAATGCACGGGCGAGACGCCCCTGCCACTTCATACAAAACCGCCAATACAAAAAAACACGATTCTTTGACGAATATTCACGTTTTGTACCAGTAGGCCCGCCTATAGGTGGGGGCGGTCTTTTTTTTTCCGGAGCGTGCAAAATGAGTCGAAGAAACGGTAAGGGCGCGGCGCAGGTTCAGGCGATGCGGGTCGATCAGGCGATCGGCAAACTCGGGGGCATCACGGCCAAGCAGCAGCAGGCCATCGGGCTGATGCTCGGCGGCTGCACGCTCGCGGACGTCGCCCGCCGCGCCGGTGTCAGTCGCGGCACACTGTACACCTGGCGGCGCAGCGAGAGGTTCATCGCCGCTTTGGAGAGTTGGCGCGGCGACATGGAGCAGGTGGCACGGTCGCGCCTTTTGAACCTCAGCGGCATGGGTTTGAAGGCCATCCACCGCGCCCTCGAATCCGGCGACGCGAAAGTCGCCCTGGCGATGTTCAAGGGCCTGGGCATCTTCACCCCGTCGGAGCAGTCCAAACCCGGCGACGTGGTTGTCATCCGGCGGCATGCCAGGAGGGAGGCCGATGAAGTGAAAGTCGAAAAGCCGATCCCATAGCCCGGGGGCGGGTAGCAGGTGGGGCGGGCGTTACGACCATGACTCGCGTTGTATTCAAATCATCTTTCCCCTTAGATTAGGTTGAACCGATGAACACCGCTCTTTTCAAAGACACCAATCCCCTCGCCGCGCGCCAGCCAAAAACCGATCGCCTGATCCTGCCGCGATTTCTGGATGCGGCGTCAAAAGACGAGCGATTCACGGAGGTAACCCAACTGGCGCATGCCATCCTGATTCGCTGGGCCGATCTCGAAACCAGCGGCAAGCTTGCGAAAATGAATGAGACGCAACTGCAGGGCGATTTTCTCGCCGAGGTGTTTGGCGAGGCGCTGGGCTACCGACGTTTTGCCGAAGGCGAAAACACGTGGGCTCTCGAACAGCATCAAACCGTCGGCAGCCAGACGCCCGATGCCGTCCTCGGGCGGTTTGGCCCGACTATCGACCCTGGAATATCCGCGGTCATCGAGTTGAAGGGCCCGACGGGTCATCTCGATCTTGACCGATCGAAAGGGAGAACGCCCGTCGATCAGTGCTGGGACTACCTTGTCAATCTGCCGACATCATGCCGTTGGGGCATTGTCTCCAATATCATCAGCTTTCGCCTTTATGAGCGCAACAGCACGAAGCGGCGCTATGAGCATTTTTCGCTTCAGTCGCTGCGGAATTTCGAGACGTTTCGGAAGTTCTACGTGCTGTTCCACTACGGCGGGCTGGTCCAGAGCAAATATTTCACCAAACCCCAGGCCGTGGGGCTTCTGGAACAAACCACCGACCGCCAGCGCACCGTCGGCGATGAACTCTATCAAACGTATTCACAGAAGCGCACCGATTTGATTCAGGAATTGCACCTTGAAAAGGGCCACCCGCTCCCCGACGCCATCAAGTGGGCGCAGCAGTTGTTCGACCGCGTGATTTTCATCGCCTTTTGCGAAGACCGCGACCTGCTGCCGCCCAAAACACTGGAAACGGCGTATAACGTCAAGGGCTTCTCCGTCGCCCAGAATCCGCGATGGGAGTCGTTCAAAGTGCTTTTCCGCATGGTCGATGTGGGCGCGCCTAAATCCAACATCCCCGCTTATAACGGCGGGCTGTTCGCCAAAAGTCCCGCCGACGATCTCGAACTCGATGATGACCGTTACGTCGGTTTTTTCAACAATCTCGGCAATTACGATTTTGCCGACGAAGTGATTTTCGACGTGCTTTGAAGCCTCAAGATGGAGGCGGACTACTCGGGCGTTGGGATAATGCTCGAACTCACGTCATCAGCCAATTCATCGCCACCGTTTTCCGTCGCTTCTTCGGCCCGCTCTATACGAAGTTCCTCGTCCCAAATGCGGATCGTCAGATGATCCCCGTGATCCTGAGCGTGAAGTTCCGGCAACGGGAGTTGAGGAGCCTCCGTCAAAAGGTCAGCAAGCGGCGCTCGAACGTACTTCTCTAAAAACTGGGCCATCACTTCGCCCGCCAGATCATCAAGGTGGGTCCAAGCGGCTTGTCCGACGTGGGTCACTCCGCCCTGATTCTCGAACGCTTTTATCAGTTCATCGAGCTTTTGGTTCCGTGTGCCGTCGAGTACGATAAGAACTGGTCTATATCCACTCGACCGACAATCAATCGGATAGTCGAGTTCCTCTCGCCAGCGTCCTTGACCCGAGGCCGCGATGGTCACTCGGATTTTCAGCTCGTAGGCGTCATTCTCGATGAGGCAATCAACCTGTCGCCCTTTCCGGTCACGATGGCTCTTCACTGGACTCTTCTTCGCGCCAAGGGGTACGCCGCCAATTGCCGAGGCGATTACAGGCTCAAAAAGGTAACCGGTCTCCTGACCGGCGCGGTTGTCGATGTCGAAAAACCACTTTCGCCAATACAGGAAGGTGGCGAGTGCTCCCGCACTGATATGACCGTATTGCAGTAGTCCACGCGGCCCGACCTGATCGAGCGTTGGGAACGGCTGCGTCGTTAAAATCCTCGCGTACTTCAACCGTGCTTTCTGTAGTGCGGACAGACATGCAAAGTAGGTCACCGCATCCGGCTGTGCTTCAACCAATTGTTCGTATAGTGCCAACGGGTTGGCAATTGCGAGTTCGGTGTCTGCAAGAGTTTTTGCCGCGTAAAAGGGAATTGGCGGTGGAGGCACGTTCGGAAAGGTCGCGGCCATACGGAGGTCTGCAATGATCATGGCCAGCAGGTAGCCACACATCGCATCAGTGAGTTGAACCGTTTGCCCGCCAGCACCAGCGGCTCGTGCTTTTCGCCACACGGCAAGTTCAAGCTGAGAGAGCGGCATCGAAAAGCCCCCCATTCCGTGTCTGATATTTTCGGCGCACGGCCTCATCAACGCGTTGCAAGATGGGACTCATCCCAGTCGATTGTGTCGGCATAAACGAGAGGAGCTTGCCACGTCCAAGCAGCCGAGTGATCGGCGATTGCATTGCGGACAGCAACTCGGTTCCAATTACGAACGCCAGCAGTGGTGGAACAGCGTTTCCTATTAACTGAAGGCGATCTGCGCGGCTGCCGTGAAATTCGAAGTCATCCGGAAATGTCTGAATCCGAGCACATTCGCGCAACGTGAGCGGACGATCTGCGGTCGGATGCAAGAACTCGTTTTGAGCCCCTCCGGTGATCGCCTTGCATGGGGCGTCCCCGTGGAGGCGCCGGACACCGCATGGGGCGCCGCCTCGCTTCTCGGTCGGCATGCCATCCTTTACTCGTCGAAACGCTCGTCGCCGGAAGCTCTGGTGCCAAAGGTGCTCCGGCAAATCTAGCATGCTCTGTCCGGGAAGAAGCAATTTCGCCCTTTCCAAGTCCATCTCCCTTAGTGGCGGGTAGCAGTGGTCAAGCCCGACGACGCATTCTCCCGGCTGGGCTGCCGGAAGACCGGCAACAGCCTCCAAGAGGGTCGGCGCCATTGGCAACTGATGACGGGCCATCGCACCGGGGGCGCCCCAAGCCGAATGTGTCGATTGGGGAAACGGGGGTTCCCACCCCAACCCGCCGATGGCAATCACGCGCTTTCGGTGTTGCGGAACGCCGAAGTTCGCGGCGTTGACCTTACGGATGTGAACGTTATATCCCGCCGCGATCAATGGGTCGAGAAGTTCAAATACCGACTTCCCGTTGGCATTAGTGATAAAGCCCTCGACGTTTTCGAAGACAAACGCATCTGGGCGATGGAATGCGATGAGTTTCGCGAAAACGCTAACGAGGGTGTTCCTGTCATCACCCGTTTTCCGAGCACCCGCTGACGAAAAGCCTTGGCACGGTGGACCACCGACCATTAGGTCACATGAAGGTAGACGCGTATCAATGTCGATGGCTTTTGACTCGATATGATCGCCCAGATTTGCGCGGTAGGTCTCGACCGCTGGTCGCCAATGGTCTACGGAATGGATCACCTGAAACCCTGCACGGGTGAATCCAAGGCTCATGCCGCCTGCACCGGCAAAAAGATCGACCATTCTTAGTTTCGCCATTCGAGTCCTTCTCCGGCACATCTTACAAGCTGCCGTGCTCGTGAGCCAATATCAGGTTGGTGCGGCGTGATCGCCAATCACCAGGAATGGGCTTCAGAGGAGTTCCTTCATTCTCCAACAATTCCCGTTTCCCCCCGACCGCTACAACGAACCATGCCCCTGGACGAAGGGCAAAACCCTCGAAGCGTGGATCGCCGAGCGGGTGTTGAAGCTGACGTGTACGGCGGAGGACATGCTGCCGCTGGCGGATGCGTGCTCATTTAAGTCGGGAAGTTTCAAGGCCGAGTACGGCGGGCGATTGCACAAGTGGAACGACCGCGAACGTGCCGAGCTGATGGCCGAGCTCGATGCCGCCTTTTTCCACCCCTACGGTTTGGACCACGACGACGCCGAATATGTGCTCTCGACCTTCAAGGGCATCCACGAAGGCAATCCGCTTCTGCCCGGCCATCCGTCGACGGCCAAGTTCATCTTGGAATTATACGATGGGTTTGCAATGCAATCCCGCTGAACGAAGAAACGTGCGGGAACCGGAAAAGTTGCCGCCCACCATTATCGCATTCGCCGGTCCGGTGGCCGGTACTAATGGCGTTTCCCGAAGTCGCAATCTATCAATGGAAGGGGATTGTGGAATATCCCGTTCCAGCGTCCTTCAGTGACGAAGGATTTTCCCCGGCGTGACGGGACAGCCGCCCTTTTGTGGACCGCGAAATATCGGATAGGCTTTTCACCGTGAAGTCATTCCTGACCCACATCCTCGCGCTTGCGTTCGCCGGATTATTCACGATGGCGACTTCCGCTGATATCGAGCGCGTCACTACGGTGGAGATCGATCGCAACGTGCTGCTCGCCGCCGTATCGATTCCAAAATATGCGGGCGGCCCGGCGCCGAAAAGCGGGCGCACCTTTCACATCCACCACAATTATTTCCGCGACGGCTACTCCATCGAGTTCGTGCGCAACGGCGTGGAAATCGACCGCAATCTTTTCGACTTGGTATCGTGAAGAGCGGATGGCAGTCATGGCGGTTCGCAGAAATTCTTCATTGCGCGTCAATAGTTGGAATGCCGGCGCGGGAAGTCGTTATACTGTGCATGCGAACTTCACGTATTTTGACGGCACGCACTTAAATTCAAACGATGGGCTTGCTGCTACAAGTGGGTATCGACGGTCGGCATGATGCGAGGAGAAAAGATGAAGTTGAGATTGAAGGTTTCGCACATCGTTCTGGGAACGGCTCTGGCGGCACCCTTGTCTCTTTGCCGCGGCGACGCGTTGTCGGACGCTCAGGCGGCATACGTGGCGCAGGGGTTTGGCATGTTCGTGCATTTCAGCATGCCGACTGCGGCGCAATACTACTTCACGCCGAATCAGCCCAATTCAAACATTTTCAACCCGTACCTTCTCGACACCGATCAATGGGCGGCGACGGCGAAATCGGCGGGGATGAAGTACATCGTGCTCACCGCGAAGCACGTCGACGGGTTCGCGTTGTGGAACACGGCGAAGTCCACGTACAACGCCTCCAACACGACATGGGCGGCCCAACAGGCTCCCGGCCAAACTGATATCGTTGCGCGATTCCAAGCTTCCTGCAATAAATACGGCCTTGGGATGGGGTTGTATTTTAACATGGCGGATTTCTCGAATGGAATTTTTGATGGCGACAATCCCTACCTGACGGCCGACGTAGCCAACAGGCCGCCAAGCTACTACGCAGCTCCCCATGACAACGCCTATAACGCCGCATACGATGTGGCCCAAATTCGAGAGCTTGTGCAACGGTATCCCGGTGTGAAAGCGATTTGGGCGGACACCTACGGGTGGGGAATTCCACGGTACAAGGGAGATGACCACTCCATCGAAGTCAATGCGGCGGTCAAAAGCGTATCGCCGTCCACGCTGATGATCGTGAACGGCTCGCCCGATATTTCAGACATCGTTACGTATGAGCGTACAACCCCCGGTGTAAATAACACCATTCCCGCCGAGGTCTGCGACTACCTTGCGGATAACTGGTTTTATGAGCCGTTTAAAAGTTCGATGCAACCGCGACTGACGCCCGCGCAGATTGCGAGCACGGTCAACACCTTTAAGCAGCGCGCCGCCAGCTATTTGCTCGATGTCACTGTCGACCGCAGCGGGCTAATCCCTCAGTCGCAAGTGGACGCGCTGGTGCAGACCGGCACGCTGCTTGGTGTGACGGGAGCGCCAACGATCAATGCGCGCCCGGTTCGGCCCGTCACCCAAACCCTTGTGGCGAATCCCAGCTTTGAAGGGAACGCCGTCGGCAGTGTGCCGTCAGGTGGCTGGAGCGCGGCGGGGAACGTTCATGTGGTTGACGCGTCCACCTGGGCCGCAGCGCCCGGCGACGGCAATCGCTATGCGCTTTTCACGCCTGACGCGACGCGACATGCGTCCGGAACACTCTCGCAAACCATTCAAACGATCGCAGGTCAGGAGTATATGGTGTGGTTCAAGATGGGGGTGCAAGGCACGGACACGGGGAACGTTGGGGTACGAATTGATGCATCCGGCACGCCATCAAACGAGTTTTGGGTGCAATCGGATTATTTCAAGCTCTATCCGGGTGCCATCGCCGTTCCGCTGACGGATTTTGAGTTGCTCGATCAGGTTTACAAGTTTACCGCGACGTCGTCGCTCACCACGTTGTCATTCCAGGACATCACCGATTACGAACCGCCGCCGTCGGGGGCACTCCTGGACTACACCAGCGGCGTGAACGGGCTCGCATTGGATGGCATTTCGGTGGGCCAGGTTCCCGAGCCGTCTACCGCGAGCGTAGCTTTCGCGGCTACGTTGGCCTTTTTGGGGCGTCGCCGTAGGAATGGAAAACGCGACATTCATTGATCGTCGAGTTAGGAGGGTCGCAGTACGCTGCGGACCGATTGGTTGGGTCGCCGAATAGTCCGCAGCGTACTGTGGGCTCTACAAGACTTGTGGTGGCACCTTATCTTCGTTTCACTCTTAAATCGTGACATTGAAGGATAGGTCGATATCCTTTAAACTCGCGACGCCCCTTTTAAGTTGACTTCAATCTGTCCAAAGAGTTGGTCTGTAACTGATGAACCACGCAGACTTTCAATCCGGCTTCCCCGGCAGACTGATCAATAATCTGGAACGAGAGATCACCTTCGTGCCCAATCCTCTCCCACCCGGCATTACCCTGCCGGCTTCCTTTG
This sequence comes from Humisphaera sp., assembly GCA_025351525.1. Taxonomy (GTDB): domain Bacteria; phylum Planctomycetota; class Phycisphaerae; order Tepidisphaerales; family Tepidisphaeraceae; genus JANXVV01. The sequence goes on from JANXVV010000529.1 coordinate 14,707, forward strand.
CCAAGCGAATCAGCGAAGTGGACAATTTGTTGGGGCGGCTGGACGGTAAAGCCCAGTCCTTGCCGGATCGGCAAATTCTGGTCCGATCATTTGTGCGACGTGAAGCACAATTGTCGAGCTATATTGAAAATACGTATGCCCGGTACGAGGAGATTGCCGCCGCCGAGTCGGCCGGTCAGAAAGCGGAGATCAAAGAGCCGATCCGCGAGACGTTTAATGCTGAACGGGCTATCAACGCCGGCGTGACCGCCGTTTTCGAGAAGGGCCGTCCGGTCAGCGTGGCACTTATCCGACAGATGCACGAACTGTTGCTGTCAGGCGTTCGCGGTCACGAAAGCCGCGGAAGGTTCCGCGACCGGCAGGTTTTTATCGGCAAAGAGCACGAGGATGTCCGACTTGCCCGCTTCGTACCCGCTCCCGCTCATTTCATTGATGAATTGATGGAATCGTTCGAGCAATATTTGTCCGGTACGGACGATCTTCCCGCCATCATCCAGATCGCGCTGCTCCATTACCAGTTTGAAACGATTCATCCCTTCCAAGATGGCAATGGCCGCCTCGGACGTATTCTTATTTTACTGGGGCTGTGTCAGCATAACCTGCTTCACGTTCCACTGCTGAACGCAAGTTTGCATTTCGAGCGCAACAGGCAGCAATATTATGACGGACTGTTGCGCGTCAGCACCCATGGCGATTGGAACGGTTGGATATCATTCTTCATTGAAGGGTTGAAGGTGGCCGCCATCGAATCCATGCACAAACTCACCGATCTGACCGAACTTCAACGGCAATATCACGACCGGCTTCGATCGGCCCGCAATTCGTCATTGCTTTTGACGCTGGTGGATCACCTGTTCATCAAACCGGTCGTCACTGTCTCCGATGCGGCCCGCATCATGAAGGTCAGTTATCAGGCGGCACAAAACAGCGTGCAAAAACTTGTGGCGGCGAAAATTTTGGTGGAAATCAACCCCCGCACGCCTCCGGCACGATTCATCGCCCGATCGATTCTAAAGGCAGTGAACGCCGAACCTACCCCGCGCTGATTGCCAAACTTTCAGCGGTCAAACTGATTGGAAGGAATGGTGCCTACCTGCCCTCCACCCCAAGTTGGACTCCCCCCATCCCATCCCTTATCTTCCCCCCAGCATTTATGGATCGAAGCGATTTGAATGATCGGTTGCCGGCGGTGGTTGAAACGCTTACGCAGAGCGTGATGGCGGAGCCGCGCATGCAGCACCTGGATCGGGTGTTGCTGCCGAATCGCGACGCGATTATTTCGGCAATTAAACTGCTGCGCCAACTCATTTTTCCGGGCTACTTCGGCAACCAGGCGCTTACCCGGCAGAATCTTCCGTTCCGAATGGGGGAGCTGATTATCGAGTTGTCGGATGGGTTGTTCGAGCAGGTGCGCTGCTGCCTGCGCTATCGGGAGAAAATTCCGGGGACGATCGGGAACGATGAGGAGTGCAGGCATTGCGACCACGATGCGGCGAGGATCGTGTCGGCGTTCTTCGACCGCATTCCGGCGGTGCGGGAAATACTGGCCACCGATGTGCAGGCGGCATTCGACGGCGACCCGGCGGCGCAGAGCACCGATGAGACGATCTTCTGCTATCCCGGTTTGCTGGCCATCACCGTGCAGCGGCTGGCGCACGAGTTTTACAAGCTGGAAGTCCCGATGCTCCCGCGCATCATGACGGAATACGCCCACAGCCTCACGGGCATCGATATTCATCCGGGCGCAACACTGGGTTCCCGCTTCTTCATCGATCACGGCACGGGTGTCGTCATCGGTGAGACGGTTGAGATCGGGGCCAACGTCAAAGTGTATCAGGGCGTCACGCTGGGCGCGCTGGCTCCTGCGTTTGGCCAGGCGCTTCGCGGGCAGAAACGGCATCCTACGATCGAGGATGAAGTCACGATCTATGCCGGGGCCACGATTCTGGGGGGCGACACGGTGATCGGCAAAGGGTCGGTGATTGGAGGCAACGTGTTCATCACCACGAGCGTGCCGCCGTTGAATCAGGTGAGTGCGGAACCGCCGAAGTTGAAGTATCGCGACCGACGGCCCAAGTCGCAGCGGCAGGGGGATTTTGCAGTGGATTTTCAGATTTGAGGGAGCTGCTTCCAGCGGAATCCGGGTCGTCGCCTGCGGCTCCGATCCCGGCGTGTTGGAACATACATTTGTCTAAATTCACGCTTGGCGTTGCTTTGACGCCACCTGTCACGATGCTTTTGGGCAGCATCCTTCCCGATGGAATCTCCTTGCAGCGCCCTGTCGATGAAACGGCGATCATTTGAGTCTCGGCACGGAGTTTGTCACTCTTTATTTTCATGCGAACCGCTCTGGTGATTTTGACGTCGATCTCTCTGGTGGGATGCGCTTCCAAACCCAGGGCGATCGCGCCTGCGACTCGCGGGTTCGACGCCGCGCGTTATGACGAAGCCACCTCCGCCGCGCTCGTTTTCGATCCCCCGGTCACCGCCAACGATCCGCCGCTCGAACTTTCACGCGAAGATCGAATGCCCAGCGCCTTCGTCAGCTTCGACGGACCCACCACCACGTTTTTCTGGATTCATACGGATGACCTTCAGGACAGCGACTGGAATCGCGATTTTTCCGGCGGGTCCAACGACCGGTATCAGCGACGAGCGATCATCGATAAGGTGGGGGAGAGTTACCGGTAGGCATATGCGGGTATCCCAAAGCCATCGTTCCCGAAAGTATGTTTGAAAACACAGCGGAGGCTGTCGTTGCCCATGCTACGGTAAGCCCAACTCTGCTCCCAAACATACCCTGGGAAAGGACTTGAGAAATCAATGGATCTTTCAGGGTTGGTGCGATGCCCGCCGTTCCAGTTTCGCGCGAATCAGCAATCGATAAATCCGCCGTACTTGATCGCTCAACAATGCGGGGGACGGTTGATCCAACGCGGCAAATTTCGCGGCGTGGTCCTTTAAGAACGGCGACACCTCTTCATCCCGCACCGGCAACTCGACATTGAACGGGTCATCCTCCAAACCGCACACTGCCGCCGCGAGACGTTGATGGATTGTGAAGTTGGCGACGAGGGCGGCCTTGAATCTGTCGCGGCCGGAATCCGCGAGGTTCTGCGCGTCTTCAACGAGGGTCGCCAATCCAAAGGCGTCGGTCTGCTGGTTTGGCGGATTGGTGAGCGACTGGGTGTTGAAACCGGAGGGCTTGGTCGACGGCGGGGCGGGTGTGGCCGCCACGTCCAAATCGTAGCGACGAAGCCATTTTCCTTCGTAGGTCGGCAACTTCCCGATGGCCGTTGCCGCATCGGCCAAGGGTTTGGACCACGCGTTTTTTTCGGCATCGCGCGGCGGAGGGTCATCGAGCATGACATACGCCGTCAGCAGGATTTGCATCGCATGTCGTGAAGCGCGCATGTCGACCCCCGGCGGGAAATCGGGCAATTGTTGAGAAGGGTAGCCGTCCAAACCGTAAGCGGTGGCCCAGAGCGACTCGCCCATTTTGGAATTGCTGCCGAGGCGCATTCGGGTGAGAAGGGCGATCGAATGCTCGACGGACAATCGCGCGCGGATGTCGCCGAGCACGGCATAGGCAAGCAGCATGGTGAAGACCGAGTCGCGATAGTCGGGTGTGTCGAGTCGGATGATTCGCGCGGCGTCCTTCGGAGCGGTGGTGGGAGGAAAACCTTGCGGCCATGCGCCGGAAGATCCCTGCTGTTTCAGTAACCAGTTGAGCGGACCGGCGGCATAGCGCCGGAGGGCTTCGTCCTTCCCGCCGGTATCGTCAAAAAGGCTGAGGTAAAGCGCGAGCGCCGCGCGTGAAGCGGCACGGTTGGCGATGAGCAAGGAAGGATCGTGTCCGCCCGCGCCGGTGGAAGAAAACAGCGGATTCGCGGGGATCTGCCCGGTAGGCTGCTGGGCGGTGGCCATCCCCCGCGCGGCGTTGTAGGCGGCTTGTTTGTACAGAGGACGGTCGAGGAAATCGCCGCACCAATACAGCACAAACCCGGCGGCGGCGGTGCCGGATGGATCGAAGTCAACGGCTTGCAAACCGCCCTTGGGTTTGGCCTGCGGACCCGCCTCGGCCCACGCCCAACCATAAGGCCGCTTGACGGCCAGCGCAATTAATTCGTCACATTCGCGCGCCAGTTGATCGGCGTAGTGCGTCGCCGCAAACACCGGGCACGCCGCGATGATTGATAGAACGACGAATACAAGCCGGAAGCGGAAGCCGTAGGCGACGCACCGGGTTCTTCGGATACGGTACGATATCCGCCCCTCGAAGAGCCCGGTGCGTCGACTACGCCTTCCACTTCCGGCTTGTATCGCCAATCTTTCCTGCACTCCGACCTCCGATTGCATCCTACCCGCCGATCAAGTTACAGTGCGACGCTGGAGTTTCAATGAAACGATTCACGCTCAATATCTCAACGAACGGCAACACCGACCTGGTCAACCTCACCCCCGAACTCACTCAACGAATGCGCGATTTTCAAGGCGATGGGCTGCTTCATCTCTTCGCCGTCGGCAGCACCTGCGCGCTGACGACGATCGAATTCGAACCGGGGCTGATCCAAGTCGATTTCGCCGCACTCATGCAAAAACTTGTTCCGGACGATGCCCGCTATGAGCATGAAATGACCTGGAACGACGACAACGGTCACAGTCATCTGCGGGCCAGTTTGATCGGAGCGGAAGTGACGATCCCGTTCTCGAATGGGAAACTTCTGACGGGGGAATATCAGCAGGTGGTGCTGATTGATTTTGACACGAGGGGGAGGAAGAGGGTGGTGGTGGGGAGTGTGTTTTGAGTCGGGCGTCGTAAAACGTAATTTCTAAAACGTAAAACGTAAAACGTAAAAAGAAATTAGGAGGAGTTGGCGCGTGACTTACGAATTACGGGAGGCGAGTATTCCTGCGTCGTTTACGGCGGATTCCCTTTGGAAGATGGTGGCGTATCGGAAGTCTCTGTTTCTCGCCGACCTTGCATGGCGCGACGTTTGCAAACTCGCCGGCGACAAGCGAATGATCAGTTTGGCGGATCAGTTGTATCGGGCGGTGGGTTCGATCGGTGCCAATATCGCCGAGGGATATTCGCGCGGTAGCCGGAAAGACCGCGCCCGGTTCTATGAATATTCTCTCGGTTCCGCCCGAGAGTCGCGCGACTGGTATTTCAAAGGACGCCATATCCTCGGCGAAGATGTCTTCCTCCACCGATCCGACCTCATCGCAGAAATTGTGAAATTGCTCCTAACGACAATCCCCCAACAACGCAATTCAACTTGAAAACCGCCAAGAATTTTCTTTTTACGTTTTACGTTTTACGAATTATTCAGAGCCCTACTCTGCTCCTCCAACCTCTGCACCAACTCCGTCGCCTCTTCCTCCCGGTCTCCGACGCTGCTGGTCCAGATCAGGCGTTCATTCTTGCTCGTCGCCTTTTCGATTCGCCGACACGCGCTGATGACGGTGCTGTGGTTGCGTTTGCCCATCCGCATTCCGATTTCGGGGAAGCTGAGTTTGGCGGTTTTGCGGATCAGGAACATCGCGACGCTGCGGGCGAGGCTGATCGTGCGCTGCCGACGGCCGCTCATCAGGTCTTTGTGCTCCAAACCGAAGTACGAGCAGGTGGCCTGCAGAATATTTTCCGGCTTCACCGGCGCGACCAGTTGCCGATCCAGATCTCCGAGGGCATCCTGCGCCAAAGAGGCATCGGCGGGGCGTCCGGTCAGTTTCACGTGGGCATTGATCCGGGTGATCGCGCCTTCCAACTCGCGCACATTCTGAGTCACTCGGCGGGCGACCCACTGCAGCACTTCTTCCGGCAGGTGCAGCCCGCCGCGTAGGGAAATGGCCCGGAGAATATCGCAACGGGTGGCGAAATTCGGCGGGTCCACTCGCACGACCATCCCGCTGACAAAACGATTGATGAGCGATTCGCCGAATTCCTCGATCATCTTCGGGTGATTGTCGCTGGCCATCACCACCTGGCGGCCGGCGGCTTCGATGGCGTTGAAGGTGTGCAGGAATTCCTCCTGCGTCGCCTTCTTTCCGCCGAGAAAATGCACATCGTCGATCACCAGCAGATCGAGATCGCGCATCTTACGGCGGAACACATCAAGCTTGTTCCCGCGCAGGGCCGAGAGGAATTCGTTCGTGAATTCCTCACCGGTCAAATAGAGCCATCGCTTGGTGGGATGGAACTCGATGAATTTTTTGCAGATGCCCTGGAGCAGGTGGGTTTTACCGAGTCCGCAATTGCCGTGGATGAAGAGCGGGTTGTATTGGACGCCGGGAAATTCCGCGACGTGCAGGGCGGCGTTGTAGGCCAGATGATTGCTGCCGCCGACGACGAACGTCGAGAGATCATGCCGCAGCTTCGGGCGAACGGTGAGGCTGCTGACGTGCGATCGATCGCCGCCGCCCAGCGTGTGATTCATCGCCGGGAACTGACTCGCCGGATTGATCGTCGGCGAGATGGGTCGAACCGGCTGGCTGACGGCGGAGACATTGCGGCTCGGTTTGATCGTCGGTGCGCCGTCGATCATCATCACCGGGCGCGATCCCCGCGACTTGCCCATCTCCGCCGCGATGCCCTCGTTTTTCGGCGTGTCGGAACCTGCGGCGTCGAACAATTCCGGCATCACCTGAAAGTGAACCGTGAGCGGCCCGCCCAGCACTTCATGGGCGGCTTCCTGAATCGGGCGGGTGAAATTCTTACCGATCCATTCGCTGATGAAATCGTTGGGCACCGCGATCTCGAGGCTGTCCTGCTTGAGGTCCAGGCGGGTCGAGTTGTTGAACCAGACGTGGAATCTTTGTTGGCCGACGCGCTGAGCGATGGCATCGGCCAAACGCTCCAGTTGCGGATCATGGGCATTGATACAGCTCACGGCGAACTCCTTCACGAAGGGCATGCCTTCGGTCCCGAACAACCTGAAATTCCCGGATCGCATCCCGCCGCACATGTAAGGGCGACAGACTTGCGATCCCATTCGGCCCGCGCATCGCAACAGCTTCTCCACGGCTGCGCGAACGCACGCACGATCCGCCCTGGGGCTTGATCTTTGGACTGCGCGATGGAGGCGCAGACCGAGCAAGCCGCCAGCTCCCGGCGGTTTCGGGCCTCATGCCCCGGCTTTCAGTTCATCCTTGAATTCGCATCCTGCGGTGTGATCGGTAGAGTCCGAAAGAGACGGGTGACCGTCTTTTTTCTTCCGTGTCGGAAGTTCGCCTTTTGCATTCGAGCGAGCTTCGGTCTGCCCAGACCTGACGGCACGGTTCTTACCGGACTCTATTCCTCCGTGAATCGGCGATGAAGAATGCGTTCGATTTGCGTGAACGATTCGACTCTCACCGGCAAATGAAAATAGACTGCGTGGACTGTACTGACAAGGGCAATCTTATCGGATTTTCTATGCACAACGTCTGTTGCATCGGCAGTTCTCGTGCGAACCGGCCATACAATTTTTTTCATGCACGAGTTGTCCACAAGGTTATCGGATCAGGGGTGTGAGACGTGGATAACTGAGTGGTTTTCCTTTTCAAATTTTCCGATTTTAAAAATCTCCAAGCCGGGGCGGAGCGGGAAGCGCAGCGCCCTGCGCAGTCCCGGATTCTTTCTTCGGGACGCGAAGAGATCCGGGACTGCGCAGGGCGCGTTGCTTCCCGCTTCGTCCCGGCTTGGATTCGGAATTGGATTCGGATTTGCGATTAGCTCTTTCTCAGATCGCGCATCAGCGCCAGCTTCGAGGTGATGCGATTCATCCCGTGCCGGTAGTAGAGTTTTAACGCCGGGACATTCTTTGCGTCCACCGCCAGCGACAGTCGCTTGTGCTTTTCCATTGCCACCGTTGCCAACGCCTGCTGCAAAAGGATCTCGCCCAGCTTGCGGCCGCGCGATTCCGGGGGTAGGCCGAGATAGACCAATTCCATCTGATCTTCACTTCGCCCCGAGGATGCCAACAGCAATACCCCCATCGGTCGATCGCCCTGGCACAGCAGCGACCAGTATTTGGGATCGAACACCCCGCTGGCTTTGTGGCCATCCAGCACGTCGTGAATGTCGCGCATGCCGTTCAGCGCCGGGCAATCGAGACTTTGCTGATAGCTGGCGAGAATGGTGTCGGCGAATTGTTTTTCGTTTACGTCTGAATAATTCACCCACCGAAAATGGGGCGGCAATACGGGCATCGCGGCATCGGGGCGGGGCGTTCCCTGGAGGTAGATCAACTCGGCCATCCGATCGAAATCGGCGGCGGTGTAAACGCGTAGCATGGTGTCGTCCGCCGGATCGAGCAGCACCTGAGCCAGATCGACCCCTTTGCAAACCGTCGCTCGACAGACCGCATCGATCACCCGCGCCAACACCAGTTCACCCGGCTTGGAATGGGGCAGGGAAGTGAACATCAAAGTCGTGCGGCCAGGGCTTAAGATCGGCAGGGCCGCCAATGTCAACTTTCCCTGCTGCTCGGCAACGCGCAGCAACCCCAGATCGATCCCCCGCTCGTCGGCGAAGGCTAAAAACTCGCTGACGTGTTGATCCGTGATCGCCTGCCCCTGATTGCCGAGAATCAAGCGAAGGGCCGGATCGAGTTCGCCAGCGCTGGCGGCGCGGATGATGGCTGACGGGTCGTCTGATGCGCGACCGTCTCGCCAGCCAAGAAAGTTTGACAGAATTCTCAAGCGCCGTCACAATAGCACCGCAACGCGGGCTTTCCAGCCTGCAATCCCTGAATTTCTAGCCACCCTGGAGTTTCAATCATGCGATCTTCCCTCCCCAAGTTGCTCCTTTGTGCCGCCCTCGGGTTCTCGTCGATCGCCGTTGGCCTGATGCCCGCCCGCACCGTGTCGGCTTACCCGAAGCCGAGCATCTACCCGATCTCCTGGGATTTGAAATTCACGCACGCCGCGCCGAAGCGCATTGTCGTCACCACTCCCGGCACCAATGTTCCGCTGGCGTACTGGTACATGACTTTCACGGTGACCAATCTTTCCGAACAGGAACAACTATTTCTGCCGACGTTTGAGATGGTCACCAGCGATGGGAAAGTGATCCGCAGTGAGAAAAGGGTGCCGAGCGCGGTTTTCGATGAGATCAAAAAGCGGGAGCGTAAGTCCGGATTGCTGCCTCTGGAAAAAGTCAGTGGCCGACTGCTGCTCGGTGAAGATCAGGCCCGCGACGGCGTCGCCATCTGGCCGGAACCTTCCACCCGCATGGGCACATTCGATCTCTATGTTGGTGGCCTGAGCGGGGAAGCCGTTTTTGTGAAGGACGGGGAAGTAGTCACGATTAAAGACTGGACCAAAACCAGCGAAGACGATCGCAAAAAGCTCAACACGCTGCATAAGACGCTTCACCTGACGTATCAGATTCCGGGCGATGAGATTAGGCCGGAGGAAGACGTCATTGTGTCAAAGGGTGAGGAATCGGTCATGCGGTAGACCTCTGGATCCGGCACGGTCACCTGAGGTGACCATGCCGCAGACTATCGAATGCGGAATATGCACACTCACGCGAAAATCTGCTTCACTACATCTCCGCTCACATCCGTCAATCGGTAATCCCGCCCCCCAAACCGGTAGGTGAGCTTTTCGTGATCCAGTCCCATCGCGTGGAGAAGGGTGGCGTGGAGATCGGGGATGCTCACCTTGTTGCGGACGGCGTGGAAGCCATAGTCGTCGGTCTCGCCGTGACTGAATCCACCTTTGACACCGGCTCCGGCGAACCACATGGCGAAACCGTGCGGGTTGTGATCGCGGCCATTGCGCAATCGGCCTTCGCCGCCATCCTGAAACTCGAAGACGGGGGTGCGGCCGAATTCGCTGCCGCAGATGACGAGCGTGTCTTCCAACAGACCACGGCTTTTAAGATCGCGCAGCAAACCGGCGATGGGAACGTCAACGGCGGTGGCGTTGTTGCGGTGGCCTTGGTAGAGATCCTTGTGCTGGTCCCACAAATTTCCAAAAGCCAGCGTCGAGTGCATGACGGTGATGTATCGCACACCCTGTTCCGCGAATCGACGGGCCAGCAGACAGGCGCGGCCGAAATCATCGGTCTTCGCCTCCCCGATCCCATACAACTTTCGCACGGAGGGCGACTCATTCGACAAATTCATGATCGATGGCGCTTCCGTCTGCATGTGAAACGCGAGCTCCATGTTCTGCACTTCGGCATCGAGCGCGCGATCTGCACCGGCGCGCTCTTCCTGCTCGCGATTCATTGACTGAATCAGATCGACCTGCCTGCGATTGCCCTTGGCCCCGCCGGCGAGATTGTCCCAGATGCGGTCCTTGCTTTTAGTGTCCGTCCGCCCGATGGCGGTGCTGCCGAAGGAGGCGGGCAGGAACGCGGCGGGGGTGCTTTTGGGCTGCCCGGGCATGATCTCGATGAAGGCGGGTAGATTTTGATTGGAAGTGCCGAGGCCATAGGAAACCCACGACCCCATCGGTGGCCGAGGCTCGCGGCCAGAACCCGTGGCGATCATGTTCTTGGCGGTGAAATGATCCTCGTTCTCGTGGTACAGCGACTTGATGAAGCACAGTTCATCCATCAGCTTATTCGTCTCGGGGAACAAGTCTGAACCCCATTGCCCGCTCTGGCCCCATTGCCTCCATTTAAAAGGGCTGGCCAGCAGCGATCCCGTCGGGGCGAAGGTGAATTTCGGCTTGGCGATACCGGCGGGCAGGGGCTTCCCATCATCGCGCTGAAGCAATGGTTTGTAGTCGTAGGAGTCGACCTGCGACAGCCCGCCATCCAGGAAAATGTAGATGATCCGTTTGGCCCGCGCCGGGAAATGCGGCGGCTTGGCTGCCAACGGTGAAATGCCTGTCGCACCGATCGCTCCGGCCAGTGAATCCCGGCCCAATACATCCATCAAAGCCACGCCGCCGAAGCCCAGCATGGCGCGGCGGAGCATGTCGCGGCGGGAGATGGAACGATTCACGATTCTGCTCATGCAACCTATACCCACGATCGCCTTGCGCGGTTTGCGGAAAAGAAGAAATTTAGCCACGGATGGACACTGATGAAGAAAGGGATGGGGAGAAGGAGGAATTCAATTGCTCTGATGGAACCACTCGGACATCTTTACATGAGTTGTAATTTCTTCATCCGTGTGAATCCGTGTTTATCCGTGGCAAATCTCGCAGGTGCATCTTATCTTTGTCTTGAAACGAAGTGAGCTTCATCTTGACCAACGATTGAAGCAAAACGACTCGGAATCGATCGGATTTTTCAGACTCACCCACTTCGGGCGATGCTGCGACGCTGTCGGGCTTCACTTTTTCGCCCGCGAAGTGAACATGGACCGCGTCCCGCGCTTTGGCGTCCGGGCCGTCCAGAAACATATCGATGCCGCTGACATGGCGGCGGACAAATCCGACGGCTTCCATGGCCCTTCCCGCCGCGTCCAGGTCTTCGCGACGAAGCAGAATATTCACGTCCTGTGTGTTTCGGACGGCGGCGGGGTCCACCGTCGCCACCCACGCCGCCACGGCATTGCCACCGACCACGGCATACGGAATACCTGCGGCTTCCAATGCCGCCGCCGTCCGTAACAATCGATCGCGCACTTGTTCCACGGCTCTCGCCATCCTGTCGATCAAAGATAGAGCGGCATACGCTGGACTCACGGGAAACATCATATTCACTTCGCAGGCAGTGTCGATTCAACCTTGCGAATGGGGTTGGGCGTCAATTTATTCTTAAAAACGATGCATTTTCAGGGTCGCGCGGTGCCACAGGTCGCGGTACTCCGAGACCTGTGTCTTTA
>JANXVV010000569.1 GCA_025351525.1 Humisphaera sp.
CACTACAGCACGACTTACCCGGTTCGACCCAAAACAGCCACAGAGGACACAGAGAACACAGAGACCGGCACAGAGAAAAGGCAAAAAGACCAATGCGGAGAGAGGTGGCATGGGCGTCTCGCCCGTGCATTTCTTCGGCCAAAAAGCACGGGCGGGACGCCCATGCCACCTGCTCCAAGAATCCCTCTCTCCGCATTGGTCTTTTTGCCTTTTCTCTGTGCCGGTCTCTGTGTTCTCTGTGTCCTCTGTGGCTGTTTTGGGTCGAACCGGGTAAGTCGTGCTGTAGTGTTATACCTGTATCAATCAGAGGGGATGGGAGCGAATGGTATTCGCTCCCGTCCCCTACAATTCACGCCACTTGCCGAGTCGAGTGCGACGATCAGTGTCCTTCGCAAGCGACCATGTTCCCGCCGCAGGCGGTGCAATGATGCTCCATGATCTTCCCCGTGGCGAAGAAGTTGGACATGTGGTCCTTGCAGTCGGGACACTCCATCTTCTGCGTCTCGTGATACCCGATCGCTCCGGGCTGACGGCCATTCGCGTAGGGAGTCTTCACCCAGGTGACCTGGCATTTGTCGCACCGCATGGCGTCCATAGACATCTGATGCGAGGGAGTCGCGGCAGTGCCACTCGATTGACAACCCGCCAGTGCGAGCAATGCGCTGAAACCAAAACCCAACGTTCCAATCTTCAATGTCGAGATCATAAAGATTTCCTTTCAAGGGTCGATCGGCATCAGTCTCCCTGTCCCTGTTGGCTTCGAACGAAGTTGTTCGGAAAGCCAGCATGTGGGAGGTTCTGTTTGCCGCGACGTACTAGACAGTACAGGAATGGCCGCGAAAAGGTATCCCGGAATCCGGCAGTTTCGGAAATTTAGGCAAGATCATCAAAACGCTTCATCTACTCTGAACTCGACCCATCGACCGGGATTTCACTTCAGATTCCATGGCATGCGCGAAAGCATCATCCCCATTCCGCAGGTATCGGTGATCCCCGCGAACACCAGACCGGCCCCTATGAAAGCCGAAAGCCCGATAAATGCCGGATGGATGAACCAGGCAAGTATCGCCCCCAACACCACCAGCGACCCCGCCAGTATGCGCACTTGCCGCTCCAGCGCGATGGTCTTCCTGCCGCGAACGACCGGAAGCCCCGCTTCCACGCACGCCATCGTGCCGCCTTCGATGTTGACCACGTTTGGATACCCGGCATTCAATAATCTCTCGCACGCCTGTCGGCCTCGGCTTCCGGTACGGCAAATGAGGTACAGCGGCTCGCTCCCTGCGCCGTGGCGAGACTGCATTGAAGAAGCCGAATCGAGTCGATCCAACGGAATGTTTCGCGCGATGTCGAGGTGAATCTCTTGAAATTCCACGGGAGTGCGCACGTCGATGAGATCGATCTTTTTGCCCTCTTTGCAGAGTGCCGCAAGATCGGCGGGGGATAGGGTAGTCACATTCATGGTGATCTCCTCAATAGCGGTGTGAGATCACGCCGGCACAAACAACTCCCGCGCCTTGGCCAGCAACTGAGCCTCGGTCAGATGATGTTCATCCACCGCGATCGATCCAATCACCCGGTCGGCCACCTCGTGGTGATGCTTCTTCAGGTTCGCCAGCAACTGCTCCATTGCGCTGCTGGATCCGGTGCCGGTGCCGAACATCAGAATCTGCCGGGCACCCTGCAAGGTCTTGGCCACCGCTTCATAGAAACTCCGCTGCTCCGGTTTGCGCTGACCGTTCGCATCGTCCTGGTTGTAGTGCAGGTCACGGCCATAACCGAAGGGGTCATACGGCACGATTTTTTGGGGGACCGCGCCGTTCAATTCCGTGCGGTAGATTCGCGCTTCGCGGTGATCGATCACCACCAACAGATGAGTTCCGGCCTCGGCGGGGGAAGGGATGGAGTTGCCGGACTTTTCCAGAAAATGGCGAACCTGCATCAGCTCTTTCTCGTCGGTCAGATCCTTGCCGTGCGGACGGTGGAGGATCAGCGATTGGCCATTGCGGGTCACCTTCAGATTGCCCTTGTCATCTTCGATTGCCTCCGCATCGGGCATCGCATTAAACATGGACCACACCTCGCGCCATTGCAGGTTGTGGGAGATCGGATGCTCGAACATGCGTTGATAGGTCTTCTGATGGGCGCCGGTTAGCTGTGAACTCATTTGGATTCTCCTGGGGACTAAGGTGGGGCGATCGCGCCCGCGTCAGTAAGAATACTAAGCGACCTGCCGGAAACGCGGAATGGACAAAGAGGCTTGGATGGACGGTCGAGGTCGGTCTCATTCGATGAACGCGATTGTGACGGATGGGGCTTATTACGGTATAAACTGATCTGCGCCACTTACAGCAATTGTCAGGTTGGTGTATCGACCTTTGCGGTGCGGGCTTCCAGCATGCATTCGGAAAGCAGGCTGGAAGCCTGCACCACAGCGTGGCACCGACGATAAAGCGGAAACGTACAATTCGTTGTCTTCAACATGCCCGCGACGTTAGATTCCATCCTCGGCCCCACCGGTTCCATCGCCCGGCGACTCGGTGACAAGTATGAACACCGCCCCCAGCAGATGGAGATGGCCGCCGCCGTCGAGCGGGCGTTTGCCGAGGGGCACCATCTGCTGGTCGAAGCGGGCACGGGCGTCGGCAAATCTTTCGCCTACCTTCTCCCGGCCATCGATTACGCAGTGAAAAACCGCAAGCGCGTCGTCATCTCCACGCACACTATTTCGTTGCAGGAGCAGTTGATCGAGAAGGACATCCCACTGCTTCAGTCGGTGTATCCCGATGAATTCACGGCGGTGTTGGTGAAGGGTCGCAACAACTACCTCTGCCAGCGTCGACTCGAACAGGCGCGCGGGCGGCAGAATTATCTTTTCGAGTATCAACGGCAAAGGGAATCGCTTTGGAAAATTGAAGAATGGGCCCAACACACCACCGATGGCTCGCTGGCCGACCTGCCTGATACGCCGGAGTCGGATGTGTGGGATAAAGTGTGTGCCGAGCACGGCAATTGCCTGGGCAAGCGATGCCCGTTTTACGAAAAGTGTTTCTGGCAATCCGCCAAGCGGCGCATGAACAGCGGCAATGTGCTGGTGGTCAATCACGCCCTGTTTTTTTCCGATCTCGCCCTTCGCATGGCCGGGGTGAATTATCTGCCGAAATATGATCTGGTGATTCTCGACGAAGCCCACACCGCCGAAGACGTCGCGGGTCAGCATTTCGGCCTGAAAATCAGCGAGGCGGGTCTGCGCTATGCGCTCCGCAATCTTTACGACACCAAACGCGGCAAAGGCGTTCTCAGCACACACGGTGCCCGTGCCAATGATGCCATCCGCGACATTCTCGAACTGGAAGACCGCATCGACGGTTTCTTCGACCGCTGCATCGACTGGCAGGAACGGCACGGTCGCGGCAACGGGCGCATCCATCAGCCGAACATCGTGCAGAATGATTTGACGCCGAAGCTTCGCGATCTGTCGCTGCACATCAAGGCGTTGTTGATCGACAATGAGAATGAAGAGGAAGTGAGCGAGTTGACCAGCCGT
>JANXVV010000613.1 GCA_025351525.1 Humisphaera sp.
GATTTGTCGCATCCGTGCGTCCTCGACAAAAAACTCCCGAACCAGAGCGGTCATCCATGACGGCTCCACTCTATTCATTTCGCCATTTTTCAGCCGAAATTGTGAGACGAATTCGTCTCAATGTGAACCGGGTGGAGTATACAACCTCATTACCGCCGCCGGCGGTTTGGGCGGTGCCGGGTTTCATCTCACTTCTTCGCTTCTGACCGTCGGGGGCAATCAGTACACGCTGTCCTTGACCAATTCGACCAGTACCAATGAAATTCTGACCATCGCGGCACAGGCGCTACTCCCGAATGCTTATTGGATCGGGAGCATTGACGGCAAGTGGAACACCGGGGTCGGCGGCAGTCCCACCAACTGGCGAACCGATCGTACCGGTGCGACCGATACCCTTCAAATTCCCAATGCCGGCACCGATGTCTATTTCACCGTCGACAGCGGCGCATCGAATCTCGTGACGACGCTCGGGCAGGATTTTTCGATCAAGGGGTTGATCTTCACGGATTCAACCACCGCCGCCGGCGCGAATTCAATTACGATCGGCGGCACCAACACACTCGCTTTGGGATCAGACGGAATCTCCGTCCAAACCGGTTCCGCGGCGCACCGTATCTCATCGGCCGTTCAGATCGGAATTTCAAGCCAGGACTGGTCAAACAACAGCACGAATCCTCTGACTGTCAGCGGGGTAATCGACGGCAACATTTCAACCGCGCTCAGCATCAATGGCGCAGGTGCGGTCGGCACCATCATCTTCTCCGGTACCAATACTTTTGCCGGACCGATCAACGTGGGCGGTGGAGCCTTGCAACTGGATTCGGCGACGACCGTTCAAAATAACACGATCACGATTTCATCGAATAACGGCCTGCGTTTCGGCGCGGGCAATTCTCCGACCATCGGTGCCCTGGCTGGCACCGGGAACATCGCTCTCTCGGACACCAACGGGGCGGCCATCACGCTGTCCGCCGGAAACAACGGGGCGAGCACCAGCTATTCGGGAGTGCTCAGCGGTCCCGGCAATTTCGTCAAAGTCGGTGCCGGAACGCTCGCATTGACCGCGACGAACAATACGTATCTGGGCGGCACGACTCTCAACGGCGGCATCCTGCAAATTTCCGCTGACGCGGCAATGGGCAATGCCACCGGCACCACGGTCATCAACACTGCATCTCTGGAAGTAACATCCAGCTTTACCACCGCGCGACCGTTTCAACTGGGCAGCGGTGCCAGCAACATCATCGTCGATCCGGGGCAGACGCTCACGATCACCAGCGGATTCTCCAACACCGCATTTGTCGGAAGCCTCAACAAATCGGGTACCGGCGCGTTGATTCTCTCCGGCAGCAGCACCATTGGCGGTGCCATCAATGTGAGCAGCGGTGAGCTGCGCGTCGTCGCCGGTGGATTTGTCGGCGGAACCAATGGCGGCTTTGTCAGTTCCCCCGGCTTCTTCCATGTCGCGGGCGGCACCGTCAGCAATACCGGCCTGT
This sequence comes from Humisphaera sp., assembly GCA_025351525.1. GTDB lineage: Bacteria > Planctomycetota > Phycisphaerae > Tepidisphaerales > Tepidisphaeraceae > JANXVV01. The sequence continues at coordinate 1,497 of JANXVV010000613.1, forward strand.
TCACCGTGAATGCCAACAGCGCGTTCACGATCGATTCCGGTTCGGCCAATTTCGGCGGCGTCAGGCTTACGAACGATGGCTCGACCTTTAATCTTAACGGTGGCACCGCCTCCCTGGGCGCGTATAACAGCTTGCGCTCCGGAGATTCATTTGCCTCCGGACTCGTCGTCGCCGGCGGAAGTGGCTCGGCCACCAGCATCGTTCTCGGCAGCGGCAACTCATGGGGCGATATGATCGTCAGCAGCGGATCGTTCACCAATACCGGGACATTCCAGGTCGGTGCTCAAACGAGCGGCGCCCGCGGTGGACGCGTCAAGGTCAGTGGTGGAACGCTCACCTCCGTCATTGACGGCAACGGTCTCATTCTCGGTGCGAAGTCGCTGGGTACCGCCATAAACGGTCAGATCGCCACCGCCGAATTTGCGGGTGGCGTTTCGACCTTCCAACAGATCACGCTGGTGCAGGATGACACGATCACCGGCAATGCCGCCACGCTCACAGTGGATGGCGGAACGCTCTACCTCGGTGGAACCAACGGAACGGGCATCGTCTCCCACCTTGGTGGAAAGAGAAGAGTCTTTCAGTGGAAAAGACGGGGAGGTTGCTTGAGCCATGAGCGGTTCCTTTCGTGCGGGAGTTTACCCGCGATGAGGGACCGAGGCGCGCCAGTCGGGGGTGGGGAAGATCAGTATTTAAACAATGCCGAACGTCTGGTTGCCGAGCAGTCGGTGGTGAGTTTCCGGGAATTGACGGGTGTGATGAAGAATGCCGTGCATGGCCACGGGATGGAGTGGTGCGTCGCTCGTTTCGTCACGGGGCGAAGGCCCGTCGCGATCGGGGCAGGTTCCGAAGCCACGGACTTCGTCGCCTTCTTCTCCCGTGCCGTAAAAGACCGCGTCAGGTTAGTGTGTGCGACGCAGCAGACCCAGGACGGCGAGAGCGAGCAGGGCAAGACCGGTCGGCTCGGGGGTGTTCGCCAGCGGGAGCGGCACACCGGCATCATTGGTTAAGGCAAGAAACCGTGGGGTGCTCAATCCGCTGGCAAAGACCGAGCCGACGCCGCCAGGGGTAAACTTCTCTATCGAATTATCGCCCGCGTTTGCCGCGTAAAGATTGCCGCCGCTGTCAAAGGCAAGTCCATTAGGAAAACTTAATCCGCTGCTGGCAAAGATGTTGCCGACGCCACCGGGAGTGAACTTCTCGATCGCGCCAATGGTGCTGCCGGAAATTGCCGCATATAGATTGCCCGCGCTATCAAAGGCGAGCCCGTTTGGGGCATTCGATCCGGTGCTTGCAAAGACCGAACCGACGCCGCCGGGCGTGAATCTCTCGATGTTGTTGCTGCCCAGATTTGCCACATAGAGATTGTCCGCGCTGTCAAAGGCAATGCCCTCTGGCGTGTTCAATCCGGTACTCGCAAAGACCGAGCCCGTGCCGCCAGGTGAGAATTTCGTGATGGTGGAGCTGTTGTTGTTTGATGCGTAAAGATTGCCCGCGCTGTCAAATGCAAGACCGATTGGGTGGTTCAATCCGCTACTGGCAAAGACCGAGCCGATGCCACCGGGGGTAAACTTCTCAATCGTGCTGGCGGAAAAGTTTGCCGCGTAGAGATTGCCCGCGCCGTCAAAGGCAACGCCGAACGGGGTGGTCAATCCGCTATTGGCAAAGACCGAGCCAACGCCGCCGGAAGTGTATTTCGCAATCGTGTTGTCGCCGCTGTTTGAGACGTAAAGAATGTCCGCGCGGACGGGGACGGCAGCGCAGAGCGCGATCAACAGAGCGAACAGCAGACCCGTCCGGCCAAGTTTTCTGACAGATGCTATTTTTGCTCCAAAAACGTACTTGTGGAAGTGACCAAAACCAGCACTTGAAACCGCAGAGGGCTTCGAGTGGCTCGCCGCAGGGACAGTTAGCATAAAGAGAATTCCATTGAATGGCAAGAATATAATTCGTCTGTACGCCGAAATGTTCCCCAATGAAGATGAAGTTTATCAACGCGACAACGTCGAACGGTGTTGGACTGACGCGGAAATGGGCGTCCGGTAGAAGGAAAGGAAACGCCGGTGATAATTTGATAAACGTCCCCTTTCTTTCCTTTTGTTTGATTGTTAGCCATGGTGTCGACCCAATCAAGGGCGCGGGACTAGCCAGTATTTCCTTGACTTGCAAGGCAAAAAAGGTTAGTTCGTGCGTGGAGAGATCTTCATTAACCGCAACATTGTCTCGCGTGGTCCGTAGGTGTTCGTCGTACGCAGTCGGACGATAACGGGCACAAATCAGGAGTAGAAGATGAGCGCCAAAAACGGAGCGATCGTTCTTTCAACTGAACCTATCACATTTGGCGTTCGGTCCACCCGGCGGCTGCGCAGCCTCCTGACATTGCTCCTTGCTACCACGGTGATGCTCGCCGTGCCCGCCGCCCGCGCCGCGGTGAGTTTTCCCATGTACGTTTCCGGCGGCAACCAGAGTATCAGCCAAATCAGTTCGGCCGGCGTGGCGAGCCCCTTTGCGAACCTGTCCCCCGGCGCCTTCCCCGAAGGTCTGGCCTTTGACGGCGGCGGCAATCTCTACGCGGTGGCTGACAACACCAACCAGATCAGCAAGATCACCCCCGGTGGCGTGGTGAGCCCCTTTGCGACACTGCCAAACTCCACTCATGTCGGTCTGGCCTTTGACGGCGGCGGCAATCTCTACGCGGCGAATGCCACCATCGACCAGATCAGCAAGATCACGCCCCTAGGCGTGGTGAGCCTCTTTGCAACACTGCCCGCCCTCTCCAGACCTTTCGGTCTGGCCTTTGACGGCAACGGCAACCTCTACGTGGCGGACCACAACACCGACCAGATCAGTAAGATCACCCCCGGCGGCGTGGTAAGCCTTTTCGCGACTGTGGCAAGACCTGACGGTCTGGCCTTCGACGGCAGCGGCAACCTCTACGCGTCGCATTCTGACACCGACCAGATCAGCAAGATCACCTCCGGCGGCGTGGTGAGCCTCTTTGCGACGCTGCCCACAGGCTCCTTCCCTGCCGGTCTAGCCTTTGACGGCCTGGGCAATCTCTACGCGGCGGATTTCAGCACCAACCAGGTCAGCAAGATCAGCCCGAACGGCCTAACCGTGAGCCCCTTCGCCACTGGCATCAGTGGGCCTACGTTCATCGCCTTCGTTCCCGAGCCCTCCGCCGCCATGCTGCTGGCCAGCGCAGCTGGGGCGCTCTTTCTACGCCGCCGGAGCCGTCGGGTGTAACGGGTGCAAGTCGCTCTCTACAACCGTGTAGAGGGACGAAGTCCTGCGCATCCGACCCATTACCGATACCGACGTTCAACCCCAAGATGCGGTGCGTGGCCGACGACGCCGCTACGCGCTACGTCAGTCCTATCCGCTTCTGGCCCTTCGCAACCGTCCACCCTCCAATCCGCCCGGCCGATAGTGGCCGAACGAAAGGAACGGAATGGCGAGTTTCGCGCTTGGGCAGTTACTCACTACTCGGGGCGTGGTCGAAGCGCGGACGTACGATCCTGACCGGTGTGATCCTGGCCGGCAGCCCGCAGGCCAAGGGGCGGATCGATGAAGATTCGCTTCAAGGGAAGATACCTGGAGCACCGCGCGGTGAAGGACAAAAAGGAAGGCGACGGCGAGGTTTTGGGGGCTCCGCCCCCAAGCGAAAAGCGTGCATTTCGTCTCTCGAATGGCGATCGATTCATCGCCATTTGTTTTATCCAATCGCACTGTCACCAATATGTCGGGGATGCTTGGAAACTGTGACTGGAATCGATGGATTTTATGGTATGCTTTTGCTGTCCGGCTGGAGACTTCAAACCGTCGGCACTTTCCCTAGCTAACGACGCGATTGTGTCCTGCGTCGAGCCATAGGATTGTTCATGGCCACCCACACCCTGATTCCCTTCCCCGACGAACTGCTCGCCGCCAAAAAGCAGATTCGCGAGCAGGCCCGCACCTACGGGCTCGACTTCTTCAACGTCATCTTTGAGATGTGCGACTACGAGCAGATGAATCAACTGGCCTCGTATGGCGGGTTCCCGCAGCGCTACCCGCACTGGCGATGGGGCATGGAATACGAGCGTCTTCGCAAGCAGCATTTTTACGGGCTGGGCCGAATCTACGAGATGGTCATCAACAACGATCCTTGCTACGCCTATTTGCAGGAATCGAATGCGCTCGTCGATCAGAAGCTGGTCATCGCACATGTCTATGGCCATAGCGATTTTTTCAAGAACAACCTTTGGTTCAGCAAGACCAACCGCAAGATGATGGATGAGATGGCGAACCACTCCACGCACGTCCGCAAGCATGTGGAGAAGCACGGGCAGGATGCCGTGGAGAAGTTCATGGATATCTGCCTGTCACTGGAACACCTGATCGATCCGCTCAGCATGTTCCTCAAGCGCGGCGACAATGACTCGGCCCACCAAGAGCCTAAGCGTGAAGAACCGGCGGCGAAATTCAAGGCGAAGGATTATCTGGATCGCTGGATCAACCCACCGGAGAAGCTGGAGGCGCAGGCGAAAAAAGATCGGGAGGAAAAAGCCAAATTCCGTCATGCCACGCCCGCACGGCCCACCCGCGATGTACTGCTATATCTTCTCCAGCACGCCCGGCTGGAAGACTGGCAGATGGATTGCCTTTCGATCGTCCGCGAGGAAAGTTATTACTTCGCACCGCAAGGGATGACCAAGGTGATGAACGAGGGCTGGGCCAGCTATTGGCATAGCACGCTGATGACGAAGCATTTCGTCGATGCGAAGGAGATCATCGACTATGCCGATCATCACAGCGGCACGGTTCACATGCCGCCGGGGAATTTCAATCCGTACAAAATCGGCATCGAGCTGTTTCGCGATATTGAAGATCGGTGGAACAAGGGAAAGTTCGGCAAGGAGTATGAGGAAGCTCAAAACCTCGGTGAGAAAAAGCACTGGGACAAGGGGTTGGGGCTCGGTCGGGAGAAGATTTTTGAAGTGCGGCGGGTGTACAACGACGTGAACTTCATCGATGAATTTCTCACGCCGGAATTCATCGAGAAGCACAAATTTTATCAGTATGGCCGCGACCCGCACACGGGGCAGTTGCGGATCCTCAGCCGCGATCCGGTTCGGATCAAACAGACGTTGCTGTATCAACTGACGAACATGGGCCAGCCGTTTATTTATGTGGCGGACGGCAACTATTGCAATCGCCATGAGCTGTATCTGGCCCATCAGCACAATGGGATGGACATCGAAGTGAAGTACGCCATTGAAACGCTGAAAAATCTCTGGCGAATCTGGCAGCGGCCAGTGCATCTGCAGGCAAAGATTGATGATGACATGATCTTGTTTAGTTATGATGGGGTTCAGGCGAGACAGCAGGCGATTCATGATGATCTGCCGAAGGCGGCGCATCAGGTGGGGTGAGTTTTGATGGAAACGGGCTGTATCGGCGTTAGAATAAGGCCATGTCTAAGTTACTCGAACAAGCTGTCTCCATAGCCCGTGAACTGCCCGAGACCGACTAGGACGCGATTGCGAAAGTGTTGCTTGATGAAATGAAATCCGAACGGAAGTGAGATGCAGCTCTAAAAAAATCCCCGGAAAAGCTTCGGAAGTTTGCCGATGATGCTTGGACTGAACACACGGCAGGTCGTGGCAAAATACTCGACCCGGAAACTCTCTGATCTTGCCGATTGATCTGTTACCGTCGAGGTGCTTATGAGCGTAGTCAGCACGATCAAAATGACCGCCCGCCAGTTTATTCAACTGGGTGAGGATCCGGTCGGCGTGCGTTTGGAACTGGTTGATGGGGAGGTGGCCGTGAGTCCGAGTCTTACCCCGCGTCATTCTCATGTGATCACTCAATTGATCATCATTCTTGGAAATCATATTGACGCCAAAGGTCTTGGCGAGTTGTATCAGGACGTGGATACTATTTTGGAGCAATTCAGCGTTCGCCGTCCCGACCTGCTGTTCTTCTCGAAGAATCGGGTGGGTTTAGTCGGTGAAAAAGCGATGGAAGGCCCGCCCGATTTAGCAGTGGAGGTGTTGAGCCCGAGTAGTATCCAGACCGATCGCGTCGACAAATTCGCGGAGTATTGCACGGCGGGTGTGAAGCATTATTGGATCGCCGATCCGATACATCAGACGATTGAAGCCTGGAATTTGGTGGGCCGGAAATATGCCGAAGCGGGATCAGGGCAGGGCCTGGCTGTGGTAAAACTGGAACCCTTCCCCGATCTCGAAATACCTCTGGGCCGTCTCTGGCGCGGCCGATGAAACGCGGGGCATGAAATGCTTGCATCTGCAAATTCCTCCGCCGTTGATTGGACGTGCGCGACGGCGTCCATCGGGAGCCTTCTCTACATTTGCGTTCGATCCGCCCAACGTTTCCGGAAATTACAACGTCGTCGTCGGGAACTGAAAGGTGAGTTGATGCACTATGCGAAACTCTGCATCACCTGCGGCTACGACGTGCGCGGCTGCACGGACCATTGCTCGGAATGCGGTTCACCGATCCCCATCACACCCAAAACATAACTCTTTCCACCTTAAAAAATGTTTCAGAGATATGCCGAATTGACGGTAATTAAGAGTGGGAATCGTTTAGCTGGCGTTTATACTTAGTCAGTTGGTTCAGGATGTAAGCTCCCTCTCTGCAACCGGAGTCATTCATGTCGTCACGGAAAAAGACAAAAGCATTCACGCTCGTCGAGCTGCTGGTGGTGATCGGCATCATCGCATTGCTGATCTCGATCCTTCTGCCTGCGTTAAGCAAGGCTCGGGAAAGTGCGAACAAGGTGAAATGCCTCAGCAATGTCAGGCAGATTGCAATTGCCTTCATCGGCTACACCAGATAACAAAGGTTGTTTCCCATTTATGGCGTTGGCCGGCGGAAGCCCCTATGAAGAGGATTGGATCTGGTGGCAGAAGACCAGCAATCGGATCGATGATATCGCCGAACATGGAATCGGACCATATCTCAACCTGACCAAGACCTCAAATGTACTACGATGTCCGTCGGACGATCTTTCATTTCGCGCTCGAAGTCCCGCCGACCCATTCTTATTTAGCTATGTTTTGAACAACGCGATGACTGCAGCATGGAACAACCCGGGTCCGCCGCTTCACGCGGGTGGAAGTTGGGGCGGCCTGGGTGGCTCTGAGGACGCAACCATTGCCGCCAAAATCACTCAGGTTCAGTACACCGCCGAAAAAATTCTGGTGTTTGAAGAAGACGAACGCACGATCGATGACGGCAACGGATCGCTCTATTGTGTGCCGGCCCACCTGCACTATCTCAATCTGCTGGCACTGCGGCACGACCCGGAAAAGCGAAAGTTGTTGGACACGCCACCTGCGGACAACGGGGTGATCCCCAATCCAGAGGGCAAAGGTACGGTGGGTTTCTGTGACGGTCATGCTGAATTTGTCGAACGGGCCTATGCCCATTCTAAAAAGCATACCGTCAGAGATTGGAGCGTATTGCCGGCGGCATGGCAGTGACATCAGGACCATCGCGCTTGAAATTTCCAGTCCCCTCCACCCGGTAGTCCGGGGGGAGGGAACCGGATAGCCTATTACGATCTTTAGAGTCACCCGCTTGCAACTGACTGATCGTTGGTTATGGTGTCTACACCTTTGGGTGGCTGCGAAGCCCGCCGTGAATCCTGTTGAGGAGCATGGCGATGGGAAGGCGGTTAAAATCCGCCGCGGACGCGCCGCTGTATGGGACCGTTGAACTCGCAAGTCACGAAGCCACTGCCGGTGAATCATCACCGTCGGGAAGGCGACTTGAAGAGGGTCCCGAGCCAGAAGACCTGCCCAAGGGTTTGACCCGGTTTTGTGGGAATCTCTTTTGAAGAGATTGCCGCCGGGTTTTCGGATTCGTCCTCGCGAAATGGGACGGCCGGGATGATCCAGCAAACCCCCGGGCGCGGTGAAAATTTTTCACCGCCGGTGGCTTTCACAGGCTTCCGGTCATCGTTCGTTTGATGCTTATCAACCCTCGGCCTTGCCCTGCGCTTATTCAGCGCATCGCGAGGTCGAGGGTTTTTCGTTGTGTGCCGCGCGAATCGGCACGTCGGAAGGAGCATCGTGATGTTTCGTGGATCACTTCGTTTGTGGGTGCTGTTGGCCTCGGCGACGGCAGCAGTCTTCTCGGGCGGCGGCACTCTGGCCGCGCCGGTGACGGCCAACCTGGCGACCTATACACCGGGCAATGCGCCCGCAACCTACCAGAATGCCAACGCCGCCCTGGGATTGCTCAACGGCGATACCGGTTACGGAGGATTGCATCCGTTCAATCCGGCCTTTAGTCCCAATGACATCGTGCAGGTGGGTGAAGGAGGTAGTCTCACCCTGCGTCTATCTACGCCGGTGGCACCCAACGGTCGCAATCTGGGCGTCTATAGCAACGTCGGGTTTCAAGACGCCTCCGCCGATGGAAGCGGGATGACGGATGGGGTCGCGTCTACGTTGGGCCAGGTGTCCCGCGCAACCGTCAGCGTCAGTCAGGATGGCGTCACTTTCGTCGCGCTGAACGGCGGCAACCCGGTGACCTTTTCCAATCCAACCAACTATTACACAGATACACCCATCGTGGGTTATTATCAAACCACATCGGCGACGCAGGCACACGCCAGTCAGTCCAAGCCGTTCCTGGGCGGTGGCACCTTTGGCAACAACAGCTACGATCAGATCAAGTCTACGCTCAATAACTCGGCGGGCGGAACCTGGCTCGATCTGCGCGGGACGGTTGCCACGGCTGTCAACTATGTGAAGTTCACCGTCGCCGCTGGGTCGGGCGATCGGATGATCGTCGACGCCATCGGTGGATTGGGAGCCGTCAACACACTCACGCCCGGCGGTCGAGTCATCTCCGAACAGGTCGGCACCGGTATACACACAAGCGATGTGGTCATCGACTTCGGCCCGCAGAGTTACGATTTCAAAATCCATTACGGCCCCGCCATCACCGGCGAGCAGGCCCTCCAACTTCTGGCGACCAACACCGACTTTCGACTGACCCTGAAGACGTATAGCTTCGGCGATTTGGTGACGGGACTGGACTATGGGGGTTACAGCCAGACGGGTGATGGCAGCCTCGGGAACAACTATTGGAGCTACTATCTGGGCGACGGCTCGACATGGTCTGCCTCCGGGCAGGGTGCGGGGACCCGGTTATTGACGGATGGATCGTATGATGGCTGGGTGTGGAATCCCGCTAAGACCACCGCGCCGAGCTTTGCGACGGTTCCGGAACCTACGACCGGAACGCTTGCGATGATGTCATTGCTGCTTCTGGCGCGCCGGCGGAAATGAGCTAAGGAACGGGCTCGAAATAACTTCCGCATGAGGGTC
>JANXVV010000090.1 GCA_025351525.1 Humisphaera sp.
TATTACATCGTCAATCTGCAGCAGGTCGACGAACTTTTCGAAGACGGCGCCACGGTCGATCCGGTGGCCCTGAAGGACAAGGGATTGATCCCCGACTTCAAGCTGCCGGTGAAGATTCTCTGCGAAGGCAAGTTCACCAGAAAGCTGACGATTCTCGCCGGCTGGTACAGCAAGTCGGCTCATGCGAAAATCCTGAAGGTCGGCGGCATCGCACAGAACGCCAAGGGCGTCGTGTTTGAATTCCCCAAACCCAAGAAGAAATTCGTGCTTCGCGACCCGGTGAAGAACGTCAAAGCCACGGATGAAGCTCCAGCCGAGGCTTCGGCAGCCAAGCCGGTTGACGTGAAGACTGAAATCAAGCCTGCTGCGGAGTGAGTTTGTAGCCCATGCTACTTCGGTAAATCATGTTTAAGACATTCGCCAACATTTTCCGCATCCCCGAGCTTCGCAGCAAGGTGCTGTTTACGCTCTTCATGCTGATGATCTACCGGGCCGGCTATCACGTGCCGCTTCCGGGTGTCGATCAGACCAATATGAAGGCCCAGGCTGAAAAGCAGACTCGCGGGGGCGACAACAGCGCTGCGGGTCGACTCGCCAATTACGTCTCCATTTTCTCCGGCGGCAATCTCTCGCAGAGCACGATCTTCGGGCTGGGGATCATGCCGTACATCTCGGCTTCCATCATCTTCCAATTGCTGACGACGGTGTTGCCGGCGTTGGAGAAGATGCAGAAGGAAGGCGATTCCGGCCGCAAAAAAATTCAGGAGTGGACGCGCTACGCCACCGTCCCCCTGTGCATCATCCAATCGGTGATGTGGCTGAGCTATATGCGCAGCGAGGCGCTGATCCTGCCGGAGTACAGACGTTCGATGGCCTTTTGGACGATGGGAATCTGCGCGCTGACGGCGGGTTGCATCTTCCTCATGTGGCTCGGTGAACAGATCGACGAATACGGTCTGGGCAACGGCATCAGCTTGATCATTTTGTCCGGCATCGTGGCCCGTATGCCGAGCATGGTGTTCCTGGTCCGCGAGCAGATGCAGACCGGTTCCGATTCCGCCGGTGGAATGAATGTCGGGAAAATCCTTTTCCTGATTGCCTCCTTCGTCTTCGTGGTGTTCGGTTGTATTTTGATTACCCAGGCGCAGCGAAGAATTCCCATTCAGCAGGCGAAGCACACCCGTGGTCGCCGAATCTATGGCGGGCAGCGACAGTTCCTGCCGTTGCGAGTGAATCACGGCGGGGTCATGCCGATCATTTTCGCACAGTCGCTCATGCTATTCCCCGGCATGTTGCTCGGCTGGCTGCACGGGCTTTTCCCTTCCAACGTGACGCTCGGTTTCTTTAATAGTGAGTTCAGTGCCCGCGGTTTCCTCTTCACGATCACGGAGATTGTGATGATCTACTTCTTCGCCTATTTCTGGACGACGGTGCAGTTCCAGCCGAAGGAAATGGCCAACCAGCTTCGCGATTACGGCAGCTTTATCCCCGGCCTGCGTCCAGGCAAGAGAACGGCGGATTACCTGGAAAAAGTGATGATGCGCATCACCTATGTAGGGGCCGCATTCCTTTGCATCATCGCGGTGATCCCGACGGCGATCTCGAACATGCTGCAAGTGAACGGCCAGATCACCTCGTTCCTCGGTGGCACCGGTTTGCTGATCGTGGTAAGTGTTGCCCTCGACATGGTTCAACGAATTGAAGCCAACCTGCTCATGCGAAATTACGGCGGCTTCCTCAGCGGCGGTCCCGGGCAGAAGGGTAAGCGGATCAAGGGAAGGCAGTATTGAGTGAAGTTGCCAGTGGTTAGTTGCCAGTTGCCGGTCAACAGGCAAAGGTTGCTTCTTCTTTTCTGGCAACTTCTTCGCTGGCAACCGGCAACTGAACTCCCATGCCCATCATCATTAAAACCCAGCGCGAAATTGAGATGATGCGGCGGGCGGGGGCGTTGGGTTGCGAGATTCTCGCGAAAATGCGCGAGGCCGCGAAGCCGGGTGTCAGCACGTTTTACCTGGATGAGTTGGCGCGGGTCGAGCTGGAAAATGCCGGCGGGATCGCGCTGTCGAAAAATTATCCGACGTACAAATCAGGTGAAGGCTTTCCGGGCTATACCTGCATCAGCGTCAATGAAGAAGTCGTACACGGTGTTCCCAGTCGGCGAACGCTGAAAGACGGCGACATCGTCACCCTGGATTTGGCACTGTCGCTCAATGGTTTTTGTGCCGACACCGCCACGACGGTCGCCATCGGGAAAATAAGTTCCGGGCTTCAGAAACTGCTCGATGTCACGAAGGAAACGTTGGCTTTGGCGCTTCTGAACATCAGGCCGGACCGTAAGTGGTCCGACATTGCTCGATTGATGCAATGGAAGGTCGAGCACAGCGGTTACAGCGTCGTGCGTGAGTTTGTCGGCCATGGAATCGGCCGCACGATGCACGAAGAGCCCAAGGTGCCGAACTTTGTCAGTGCCGAGCAAATGCGCGGCGATTTCAAGCTGCGACCCGGCATGACGCTCGCCGTCGAACCGATGGTGGTTATCGGTCGGCGCGATGTTGCCCTTTTGGATGATCAATGGACGGTCGTGACGGAAGACCGTTCCGCCGCCGCCCACTTTGAGCATACCATCGCGGTGACCGCAAACGGCGTGGATGTGCTGACGGATGGCCGTGTGCCATTTGTATTGTGAATTGCTTCGCGGAGCGCATTATTTAGCCGCCTCGCAAGCGAGACGGCTAAATAATGGGCTTAAAGAAGCATTGGAGCCCGGACCGGGTAGGAATCCGTTCCATGGGGTTGTGAAATTGGCGGCGGACCGTATACTGCTCGATTCCCCTAACCGGGACCGGTTAATGGGGTTGATCGTGCGTCTAAAGTGAGACAGTCATGAAAGTGCGTACCAGCGTGAAGC
>JANXVV010000101.1 GCA_025351525.1 Humisphaera sp.
AGGCTGGAAGCCCGCACCACAATTCAAACGATATCCTTACCGATCAACCTTCATTTACTGAACGGCGGCTCGCGTCTTTTCAGGGATCGCCGTATCGGCAACAGCCGGCGGCGGCGGATCGAGAACGACGGCGATCCGCACGGTCAACGCGAAGTCTTCGGCCATTTCCTCTCCGGTCTGCGGATCGGGAAATTGGATGACCGGCGCGTTCGCATCCACCGTCGCACCCGGCGCGGGCACGATCGGGGCGATCGGAGTGACCGGAAGCGGTCCGGTATTTCGACCGCCGCGCTCGCCCCGCGTGGGCGGGATGTCCCCGCCACGAATCGTCGGCGTGTTTCGAGTTCCACCGACGGCACCCCCACCCGCACCCGCTCCACCGCCGGCGGCGGCAGCGGCACGCAGCGTGTCCTCTTTAACCCGCGTCTCCGATACCACCGTCGCCTTCGCGATGTAGTACGGTTTCTTTTTCAAGGCCGCATCTGCGGCGGTGAACGCAAGCAGTTTCTTCACCAGATTTTGTTGAACAAACGTCGACCCGTTGGCATTCGGGGTGGTGCAGCGCAGCGTGATCAAGAATCCCCGCGCGCCTTCCGCGCCGACGACCGGAGCAACGACCGCCGCCGCCGGATCCGGATTGCCTCGGCGATCCGCAGAGGGCGCTGCACCCTCGGCACCCGTAGCAGTGCGGGCAGGATCGGTCGCGGCACCCATGTTCTTAAAATCGTTCTCGCTGGCGAGAAGAATATCCGTCATGCTCGAACGATATTCATGCGAGATCGTATCGATGACGATCTGCTCGCGCTGCGGACGCGGCGGGGCTTTCGCCGGATCGTCGATGACCGGTTGCGGCGGCACGGAACTGCTGAGATCGGCGATCAACTTCGGCCATACATCCCAACCGGCGCGCATCTCGTAAACATCGCGGATGCGCTTCCGGTCCGTCGCCCCGTCATCCTGCGTCTTACCCCAACTGGCGTCGGCGGCGTTGGCCTGCTTGATCGTTTTGTCGATCGACGTGCGGACCGATTCCTTCGACTCATACATCTGTTTGTCGAGATACCATTTGCCCGCGACGCCCAGAGTGCCCGCGACAAAACAGGCGGCGGCCAGCCCGAACCAGGGGGTCTTTTCCTTCCAGATTTTCGCCTTGCGGATCGGCTCGGGCAGCAGGGAACTGGTGATCTTCGAATCCCCCATCGCCTGCACCGCCAATCCGTAGGCGGTGCCGAGGGAGATCAGATTTTCGTTGAGCATCGCGCCCAATCGGCCATCCGCCGGTGCGCCACCGCTGAAGCCGTCGATCCGATCGACGTCGACCTGCAGATTCTGCTGCAAGTATTTCTGGAGCGTCGGCAGGCGGAAAGTGCTGCCCAGGGCGATGATGCGCTTGATGCGCGAATCGCGATGGACCGTGCCGTAGAAACCGATGGACCGCTGGATTTCGGAGACGAGGTCGGCGAACACCGGCCGCATCGCCTGAAATATCTGCCGTTGATATTTACTGGTGGCGGCGTTGCGCTTGAGTTCCTCGGCTTTGGCGAAATTGAGCTTGAAACTCTTGGTGAGCGATTCGGTGAAATTATTTCCACCGATGGAGATGGTGCGAAGCCAGACGGTCTCTCCGTCGGCGATGATCAGGTCGGTGTTCTCCGCGCCGCAGTCGACGATCATCGTCGTACCGTCGTTCAGGCGCTGGTCATATTGCATGCCGTTGTAGACGGCCAAAGGGCCCATCTGCACGACCTGTACATTCATTTCCATATCGGTGAATTGCTTGATGTGGGCATTCACCAATTCCTTGCGCATCGCGAAGATGCCGACTTCAATATCGGGCGACTCCGGATCCTGGAAAAGCTGATAGCCCCACTCGACATCTTCCAGCGGAAAGGGGATCTGCTGAATCGCTTCAAACTTCACGATTTCCGGGATTTTTTTCGGTTCCACCGGCGGCAGTTTGATGAAGCGGGCAAAGCTGGATTGCCCACTCGTGCTGATGCCGACAATGCTGCCCTTGGTCGAATGCCGCTGCGCAAAACCGGCGAGCGCCGCTTGAATCATGCTGTCCTTATTGTCCCCGGCGGAGGAGAGAATCTGCTCGTGCTCGATGACTTCCACATCATCCACCCGGAGGCGTTCTCCGTCGCGGACGAGCTTGACCGCTTTAAGGGCGCGGTTTCCGATATCGATTCCCCAGGCGGAGCGGGTGGCGGCCATTGGTTGACTCCTCGTGTCCTCGGTGCTTCCTCAATAATGCAATGTTTAACGCCAACGGCGGTTCAGTTCAACTATTGAGAAAGTTTGCGCCGAATTTCCTAACAACGATTGCTCTCCAACACTTCCAATTATTTAGACGTTGAGTACGATCCGGAGTTCGCTCCCTACGATTCCCAAACATGGTGCCTCCCCGTTTAGCGGTGGCCCGAAAGGCCGCGTTTCCTCGACCCAATGAATCATGAGAACCTTTTCAATCACCACGCTCGGTTGCAAAGTCAACCAATATGAAAGCGATCAAATCGCCACGCTGCTTCGCGCCCGCGGTTTATTGCAAATTGAAGTAGGTGGGGATGTGCGCATCGTTAACACCTGCAGCGTAACGGTTCAGGCGGCCAGCAAAAGCCGCCAGACGATTCGCCGGGCCGGACGGGAAGTGTCGCGGTTTTCCTTGCCGGTATTGTCGTCGGCGACAATTGCTCCCGCTGCGATATTATCGAAATGCGATTTCGCCGGGGTGAATGCGTGGGGAGCCACAGAGGACACGGAGAACACAGAGAAAAGCCCAGAGGAATACAGGGAAGGAAAAGATAGAGAGAAGAATGAGAGGATTGGTTTTTTCGCTCCTTCTCTCCCGTGTATCTCTGGGCAGTTCTCTGTGTCCTCGGTGTCCTCTGTGGCTCTTCATCAGACAGCCCCGCAAAACAGCGTCGTTGCACGGAAACCTCGTATCATCGTCACCGGTTGCTGGGCCACGAGCGATCGCGAAGAGGCGGGTAAATTGCCCGGCGTGGATGCCGTGCTGGGCCACCACGACAATGTTGCCGCCGATCTTAATCGCCTTCTCACAACGTGGACCGATGAAGATGCAGCAGGTGGCATGGGCGTCTCGCCCGTGCTTTTGGACGAAGAAATACACGGGCGGGACGCCCATGCCACCGCCAGGCAATCCGGCACGATCTCCCTTCCGC
>JANXVV010000147.1 GCA_025351525.1 Humisphaera sp.
TTTCAAACGGCATTGCGCAACGCCCCCGTTGAAAAACTGCGGCTGGAGTTACGGGCGGGCGGTTGACTTCGTGACGGTTTGTGAATCTTTGGTGGCATGGGCGAGACGCCCATGCCACCAAAGATTCACAAACCGTCACGAAGTCAACCGCCCGCCCGTAACTCCAGCCGCAGTGTTTCAACCGGGGCGTTGCGCAATGCCGTTTGAAATGTTTCCGTGTCGGGAAACGGCGAATCAGGCAGCCGTCGAAACGGAACATCCGTCGAAATGTTCGGCGCGTCAAACGGCCAGGGATTCAAAACGAGCGTTTCGTCATTCACGCGTTCGATTTGAATGTTTAGGAGCGGGGCGCAAATAACTTCCAGGTTTTCAGAGGCGTTGGGTGCCACAGGTCGCGGTACTCCGAGACCTGTGCTTGTCGGTTTGCCGAAAGCCACGGGTCTCGGAGTACCGCGACCCGTGGCACCCGATTCAGTCGCGGAAGTGATTGCGGGTCCGTTCCTTGGTGTCGCAGCCAAAGGACTGGGCAGGATATCTCGAATCATCGAAAAGAGCGGCTTGCCGCAGCACAATTCCAGACTCAGGGAATCGCACAGCACAAGCCATCGGAAATCGCAACGAAGTCGGTCTTCCGCCTCATCAATCCCCCGCTTCGCCAATCCAAGCGTGAGTGGAATGTCCGTTCGCAAACCGATCTGCATCCGCAACGTCTCCTGCAACTCGATCTGACGATGCTGAAATTTATTGAGATCAAACACATCTCGCGGCGAGAAATTCCCGCCGCCCGATTTGGCTTCCAAGCCACGGCGGATCACCCCATCCGAAAGATTCAACTGATGCAGACTGACCAGCAGGGCCGCATACGGACCAAGCACCGCCGCCCGTTCGACCGACGCGGACCAG
This sequence comes from Humisphaera sp., assembly GCA_025351525.1. Classification (GTDB taxonomy): domain Bacteria; phylum Planctomycetota; class Phycisphaerae; order Tepidisphaerales; family Tepidisphaeraceae; genus JANXVV01. Next base: position 904 of record JANXVV010000147.1, read on the forward strand.
ATTTGCGTCGAGAGCGATGGAGGCGTTTCAAAAACATGGAGTGGCCATCCGCTCGCGTTCAGCATCGGTTGATCATCATGCAAAGGCCAACCGGCATCATGGGCATGAATCGCGGCGATCACATCCGCCGTCGGTCGGGCGAAAAGATCATTGCCCAGGTGCTCTGCAAGAAATCCCGACACCGCCGCATGGTCGGTTTGAGTGATGAGTTGAAGGGTAAAACCTGAACGCCTACGAATCATGCCCCGATTGTCGCACCCAATTCGAAAACCACCAACAGGCGGAAACCCATAATCACCCTACATAGCCCCCGGCACGCCGGGGGACACCTTCAATCGCAAAAAACACTTCACTTGTTCAACACGTTCGCCCAACGTGCCGGGGGAAACCTTCAATCGCAAAAAACACTTCACTTGTTCAACACGTTCGCCCAACATGCCGGACTAAACTTTCAATCGCAACAAACCTTCGCGTGTCAGACTTATTTCGAGATCGAGCGCTTTCCCCCGGCATGCCGGGGGCTATGTAGGGTCAACAAGCATTTTCTTCAATCAATGCACGCGAGATTTACCGATGGTCTGTATAATCAAATGTATCAAACGTGGAACATCGAATGGCTTACGAAACATCGGTTCATTCCCACCCCCGCGAATTTGCTCGTTCTGCGCTTCATCATTGGCCGTCATGAAAATGCAGGGTAGCAAGGGAAAAGTCCGGTGGATTTGCCGGACGAATTCAAGGCCGCTCATGCCGGGAAGATTGATGTCAACCAGCGCCATATCCGGCGCACCGCCTTGAGAAACCATCGAGATCGCCTCTTCCGCAGAGCTTGCCGCGCGGGTTTCCAAGCCGCTCAATCGCAACAGTTGCTGAAGAGCTCTTCGCGAAACGGCTTCATCTTCGACAATTAAAACCATAGGTAATCCATGGGTCACAAAACCTCTTCTTGCGTCTCCCAGCAAAGCCATGAACGTCTGAATTCTTGCTGGCGTGGGCGTCTCGCCCCGCAAAGTATCTCCCGCGCAATTCAGATGAACTGTCCGCAAAGCGAATGCCACACGGGTTCCAGACAATCAACGTCGGCAAATACAGACGGCAACGTTTTTAACCTTGCCCGATCAACCCAGCACGTCCCCTATTTCGCATCATCTTGGGAAGACGGGTTATCGCCTCCCAGGGCATATTCGGGCTTTCCGCCTTACCCATCTTCCACACGATTGTTCTTCACTTGCCACCGCCCTGCGGTTATACTGCTGTTTTAGTCAACTTAGTCTTCGGGGAATCCCGCCGGGTTCCGGCGCGAAAGGGAGGACAAAACTGACCGGAGACGCCTTCAATATGTCCGATTCATCCGCCGATGTCGCACCCGATGCCCCCTCCGATATCCCCTCGAAAAAGTATCGGCCAGGCCGATCCGACTATCGCTCGCGCAGCCATGATTACGCACACCATGACACCGGTGGCAATCATCCGCAGCCGCCAACCCACCCGCTCATCCCGCGCGGTGACGCCGAAATGATCTCGACGGCGATTGGTCTGAAGGCGCTCCTCGCCCAACTGCGCGCCGCCGGTCGATTCGCCTACGACAGCGAATTCATCGGCGAACTGACCTACATTCCCAAACTGTGTCTCATCCAGGTTGCCTCCACCGAGCAGGTCTGGTTGATCGACCCGTTGGCCGGGCTCGATCTGATGCCGTTCTGGGAACTGCTCTGCGACCCGGCGATCGAGAAAATCGTCCACGCCGGCTCGCAGGATCTGGAACCGGTCTGCCGTCATACCAAACGATCGCCCGCCAATATCTTCGACACGCAGATCGCCGCCGGATTCATCGGGATGACCTACCCGGTGTCGCTCACCAGGTTGGTACGCGAAATCACGGAGGTGCCGCTCGGGAAAGGACTGACGTTCACCCACTGGGATCAGCGCCCGCTCTCGGCCAGTCAGGTTCGCTATGCGGCGGACGATGTGCGGTATCTGCTGGCCGTCCGCGACGAAATTGGCCGCCGGCTGGAATCGCGCGGTCACACCGCCTGGGCCATGACCGAGTGCGCGACGATTTGCGATCCATCGCTCTATCGGTTCGACCCGGACCATCAATACCGCCGCGTGCGCGGCGCGACATCCCTTCACCCCACCGGCCTGGCGGTGCTGCGCGAGTTGGTCATCTGGCGCGATGGCTGCGCGCGGGCCCACGACCTTCCCCCGCGCTCGTTCCTGCGCGATGAAATCCTGATCGATCTGGCCCGCAACCCGGTGAAGTCGCTGGATCAACTGAACCGGGTTCGCGGATTGCCGCGCCCGGTGGAGATGGGCCACGGTTCGGAGATCGTCGCGGCGATCGCGCGTGCCGCCGCCATGCCGCAGGATGACTTGCCGTCGACCCGGCAGCGCGAAGAAACGCCCACCGAAAAATATCGCGCCGATTCACTCTGGTGTGCCGTCGAGGCGCTCTGCTTCGGACGCGGGATCGATCCCGGCCTCATCGCCAACCGCAGCGAGATCGGCCAACTCCACCGCCATCTCACCACCGGTGAAGACCCCGGCGACGTGCGGCTGCTGACCGGTTGGCGGCGAGAGGCCATCGGCGAACCGCTGCTGGCGCTCGTGCAGCGCGCGGCCAGTCTGGACATGCGATGGAATGACGGGTCGATGATTATTTCCTGAAAAGCCATCTTTCAACACTGTGGAATATGCGGTAAGCACGCACTATCCTTCCCAACATGATCTCCCTGTTTTTAGGACTGACGATCGCCAATCTCACCGCGCTGCTGGTGACCATCGGGCTTGGGTATGCCGGGGTGTCGGGGACTGGGTCGATGCGCGCCTGGCACATGCTGGCCGGGACGATGACGGTGCTGCTGTGCATCGCGGTTCACTGCGTCGTGTTCACGTATTTCATCGCCACCGCGAAATGGATTCAGCACGCGGTGACGGTGAAAAGTTTGAGCGCCGAGTACACCGCCCCGACTCGTTCGTTCAAAGCCCAGGCCTTCCCCGCCGCGCTCGCGGCGATTCTGGCGGTCTTCATCACTGCCATGCTCGGCGCGGCAACGGACAACCATCTCGTCTCGGCAACCTGGCATCACCTGCTGGCCCTGACGGCCTTCGGCATCAACCTCGGCGCGGCGGCGATCGAATACATCGCCATCGACCGCAACGCGAGATTGATCGATCGACTCCTCGCGGACTTACCGGCGGATCAAATCGAGTCGCGACCTGAAATCCAGTGAATTTTTTAGCGGCTGTGCCGAAGGCACGCGTTTTTCGGATT
>JANXVV010000076.1 GCA_025351525.1 Humisphaera sp.
ACCCCGCGTCGGCGACGACCGTCCGGACCTTCGCCCGCGCCGCCGACTGGCGCAGCAGGGGCTCGAAGTCCGGGGCGTCCGAGCCGTTGCCGACCGAGGCTTTGGCGGCCAGGATGTGATGGCTCGCGGCGGCCGCCGCCAGGGCCAGCCTGGGCATCCGGCGGAGCTTTTTTCGACCGCGAGGCGTTGACCGCCTCGCCGTATTTCCCCGGCTTTTCCGCGTATTTGTCACCGGGTTTCAAGTCGATCTTGCGGCAGCCCCGGTCGTAATGGCGACTGCGGTGACGCTCCTCATAACAGGTGCTGTCCATGTGGATCTGCGCCAGCCAGTCGGGCACGTCGGTCAGAAAGACCTCGGCCTTGCGGTAGCTCAGGCGGAGGGACTCCCGGAGGACAAGGCAGGCAAACAGTTGGGGCCGAGTGAAATCCCGGCGGCTGAAGCAACTGTCATAGTCCGGCCAAAGACGTTGCCCCAGTTCATAGGCCCGAAGCATCAACTGCAGCGGCGATCGTGTGGTTTGCATCGGACACGATGTACAGACCTCCGGCCCCGGGCGCTGCCGAACATGCGCCTAACGAAATGGAGGGTTGAGACTGAGCCGAAGTGGCCCCTTTTCCGTTTCTAGGTGACGAGCGTGAAGAAAAACGTGCCGCCGGGGCGAAAGGCGCGGCGATAGTTGGGCATGCGTGGTATAAGTATCGCAACCGGTCGGCGCGGTCGAGAGATGGTCCGCAGGCGTACCTGCGGACCCTACTCACTCCGATGATGCCGGTGAGGAACCCCGAAATGATAAAGATACAGGCCGACCTTTTATGCCGCGCGGCGTCCGAAGATGACTTGGCGCTTGCTGAATTGCTTGTAGGCCGAGGAGTGCTCGCGGCCGCCGTCGGCTCGAACGGTTCCACTGCATTACACGCCGCTGCCGAAAACAGCCATTCGAGGATGGTACGTTTTCTAATGGGATGTGGAGTATCACGGGAGGTGCGCGACGAAGCAGGCCGTACTCCGCTTATGGTGATGGCGAAACAGTGCGGGAAGGTGTTATCACCCGATCAACTGACAATACTTCAATTGCTGCTCCCCCATGATGCCGACCCAAGTGTGAAAGACTTGGAACAGCGCGACGCGCTGTGGTATGCGGTGAATGCCAAGTCGGCGGGATTGGTCAAAGCGCTCCTGCAATCAGGTGCGTCAACTAACGAAGCGGATCGGGAAGGTATCACTCCATTACATTTGGCGGTTCGACAGCATCGAAAATTCCTAACGAAACTTCTGCTCGTCCATCACGCAAAAACGGACATCGCGGACGCCGCAGGCAATTTCCCCCTACACGATGCCGCACGCGATAATAGCATCGAACTAGTAGAAGAGTTACTTTCAGCGGGCGCGTCCGTCGATATCGCGCTGCCGAATTGTTCCACCGCGCTACACTTTTCAGTCAAAGCGGGAAATCGCGTTTTGATGATCCTCCTCCTACGTGCGGGAGCCTCGGCAAATAAGCCCGGAACTAATGGCGAAACAGCGGTACACTTGGCCTCTAAACCCAGCAGAGCAACACTCCTTGAGGTGTTAATCGCGACCGGCGGAGATATTGAAGTGCGCGATCTTCTCGGGCGGACTCCTTTGCTCATCGCGGCCGCGATGGGCAGTGAAAGAAGTATTGAGCTTCTTCACCGCGCCGGGGCGAATTTGGGTACCGTGGACATTGAATCGCGTTGCGCGGTTCGGGTGGCTGCCGAGGCAGATTGGCCTGAGGGCATTCGGCTGCTCGGAGCCTTAGGGCTATCTCTCGGACGCTTCGACGGCATCGCTTGGACTCCGCTCCATTGGGCCGCGTATCACGGGAAGCTGAATGTGGTAAATGCGCTTTTGCAGGAGGGCTGTCCCCTTAACACAGCGGACCTGTGGGACGAAACGCCCATCCAATTGGCTATGCGTCAAGGGCACCATCTGGTCGTTGCGCGGCTTGTCGAGCATGGTGTGGAATCACCGGTGGATATGCAGACGACTCAAAATCATCACAAGTCCATTTGGCGAGCCGGGGCGGGGCGGCAGAGCGTGCGAATCCGTTGTGATCGACAAAGACATCGCCGAATTTTTCATGCTGAGGTTGATCTCGACGAACTCATTCATAATTTATTATCCCGCGCATCTTGAAACTTGCCGCGGTGATTTTCGTGTTGAAATCCATCCTTCCACATATTTTGGGGGACAGGATAAGGGGTCACTTCGGCTCAGTCTCAACCCTCACCGAATCACTCTCCCAGCATGAGATTGTGAGTGATCGCCCGGAGCAACATTTCCTGCTTGCGGCGAGCCGTGAGGATCGAGCGTAGGGACTCGCCGAGATTCCGTTTCATCATGCTGTTGATCGTCTCGCTCCGGGCGCGCCGGCCGTAGACTCCTTTGTCGGCCTTTCGGGCGAAGCGGTTTTTCATCAGGCGTCGGAAGCGCCCGGTCGGGGGCTTGGCGGACGGCCGATCCTGGCCGGGATCACCGAGCGTACCTTCAGATGCAGCCGTGAGACGCGGTG
>JANXVV010000183.1 GCA_025351525.1 Humisphaera sp.
CGAGCCGCGTCCGGGAATTCATCCTGTCCGACACGGCTCGCAAGCGAGACCGGCTCAATGAATTAGAAAAATTTTCCGTCGATAGCCTTTTCCACCAACAGTTTAAAAGGCGCCAGATGTTCCGCCTCATCCGCCAATCGCTCGGGGTGCCATTGAACCGCCACCAGCATCGGAAAGCTTGGGTCTTCCAGACCTTCAATAATTCCATCGGGCGATGTCGCGACAACCCGCAATCCCCGCCCGACGATATTCACCGCCTGCTTATGATAGGTGTTCGCTGAAATTTCCGTCACCCCAATGGCCTGTCCAAGTTGAGAGTCGGCTTCCAACTTCACCGCATGCCGCCGAAGCACTTCCCCCACTTTGCGATGCTCTTTTTTCCCTTCTAAATCGGGAATGAACTGGTGCAGGCTGCCGCCCCGGTGGACATTGAGCAACTGACACCCGAGGCAAATGCACAACGTCGGCAGTCGGCGTTTTTCCACCTCGGCCAAAAGTGCCAGCTCGAATTTTTGGCGGGCAGGATCGATGCGACCGGCGTTGGGGTGCCATGTTTTGCCGTAGAGTGCCGGGTCGAGATCATCGCCCCCGGTAAAGAGGATGCCGTCGAGCAGGTCGACGTATTGGGGGATCAACGACAGGTCGATTTGGTACGGAATCGCCAACGGCAAACCTCCGGCTTTTTCGACGGCGAAAGCGTAGGCGTGGGAAAGGTAGTAGGCGGGCTTGCCGTCGACGGTGTCGGTGGTGATGCCGATGAGGGGGCGGGTTTTCATGTGTCCAACTCTTCGGACTCTTCCGCTGTACTGGGCAGATACAACCTCCCTGTACCTTTGAACTCCTGCGGAGCAATGAGAATTTCCATTAGACGTGCGGCCGCTCGTTCGGCATAATCAGGTTGCGCAAGTATCGCGTCGGCATCGCCGGGGGTAAGCACTGGAAGACTCTCAACAGTTCCTCGGAGGTTAATTGTCGCCTGCAACGAATCTGCTCCATCACTATTGCGGTTGGCAGTGACGAGGAATAAGTTTTCCTTCTGGCAAATGTCCCAAATTGCGGAATCAGGCAAATTGGTTTCAAGGCCAAGCGACTCGAAAGTGCAAAGCCTCACGAGTAGCTCCGACCAGATCGTCCGCCATCGTGCACTGCGGCATATGCGAAGCAAGACCTGGAGTTGCCCGGCGCAATTATGATCAGCCAGCAGCCCGTGCATTCCCTGTCCCTTCGCGGTTGCGACGTTCGACTTCCTCTTTACGCGCCATCAAACGCGCATGTGATTCGGCATATCGCGCGCGGACTTCAGGAGGGTCGCCCTGCCGGTCACGTTCCAGCATCCTCTGGTAGGGCGGCATCAGTTCCGCCATATGCGAATTGATGTAGTCTTGAGCAGCAGCAACTTCTTCGGAAGGGATGCTAAAAAGATTCGCGATGAATTCCGGAGACCTGCCACGGAAATAATAGTCCATGATTGCATAGACCGTCAGCCGCGTGCCGTGAATGGCGGGAGTATTGTTGCCGTTGAGACGGATGATCGGTTCTTCAGGCATAGCTACTCCTTGCACGGTCTAAATCTCGCACAAGACGAAGATGACGACGAACGGCGAACACCAACTCGCACAAGCCGAAAATAAAAAAACTAAGAATGACAAGACAGTAGGCAAGTCCCGGGTCGATCAGTGTTACCCCAGCGGCGTCCGCGACTATCACGGCACCACATACCGCGCCGAACATGAAGACGCGAAGCGTGCAGTACCAGTGGGGATAGTCATATATTTGCCGCATTCGCTTCGATTATACCAACAAACCTGGCCACAATCGCTTGCGAGGCTTAATAGACTGCGGAGTCACACTGCTCATGCCGGCATCGCAGGAAGAAACAGGCGGCCGGTTCCGCGAAATTCATCGAGATCGAGCAGAATCTCAAGAAGCCGGATTCCCGCCCGCTCTGCATAGCCACGATCCACCAACATCAATCGTTCGTCCGCGATAGTCAGGACGGGCAAACTGGTGGCGGTGCCGTGCGTCCGTATTGTCACATCCAGCGAATCAGAACCGCGCCCATTTCGATTGGCCGTCACTAGCAATAGGCTTTCGGCCTGGCAGAATTGCCAAAGAACCAAATCAGAAATGCCCTGTGACAGATTGAAATCTGCAAAGCTGTAATGGGGCACGTTCAATGCCGTCCAGATGTCGCACCAGCGCGGACCGGTGCAAATTTGAACCAGCACTCGTAAATGTGCGTCGGCGTGTTCGTCAGCCAGCAACCCGCACATCCGCCGCTCCAGTCGTTGGTTTCCCGGCGTTGATCGGATCCATTTCGGCCTTCAATCGCATCAATTTCTCATGCGATTTCGCAAACAAAGCTTCAACATGCGATGAATTTCCCCGCCGGTTCCGTTCCACGATTTCCAAATATCGGGGCATCAATTCTTCACGATGTTCGTCTATGTATTGCATCGCGGCCTGCGCAACTTCCAAGCCAATCCCGAACGACTCCGCGACGAACGCGGCGCTATCTCCGGCAATATGAAAATCCATGATGGAATAAATCGATAGTCGGGTGCCCCGAACGGCAGGTGTGCCGGAGAAATTGGGACGGATGATCGGCTCTTCAGGCATTTTCACTCCGTGTGGGGTTATGGGATGATACCAACAAACCGGGCCACAATCGCTTGTGGCCCGGCTTGCAATAATGATCTCCCGACGAAGGCCGTTTACGCCTCCACCATCGATTCCACCTTCTTCTTACTCCGCTTCCGATCATTCTCCGTCAGCGAAGTCTTCCGAAGCCGGATGTTCTGCGGCGTCACTTCCACCAACTCGTCTTCCTCAATGTATTCCAGCGCCTGCTCAAGCGTCATTTTGCGGGCCGGTTTGAGGATAATCGCCTCATCGCGGCTGGTGGTCCGCATGTTCGTCAACTGCTTGGGCTTCGTCGGGTTAACCGACACGTCATCCGGGCGGCAATGCTCGCCGACGACTTGGCCTTCGTAGCAGGCTTCACCGTGATCGACGAAGAGAATGCCGCGATCCTGAAGGGTGTTCAGAGAGTAGGCATTTACCACGGCGGTGGTGTTGCAGATCATCGCGCCGTTGATCCGGGTGGGGATGTCACCGCGCATCGGGGCGTATTCGTGGAAGTTGTGATGCATGACGGCGGTGCCCTGCGTGGCGGTCAACATGCGCGTTCGCAGGCCGATCAAACCGCGCGCCGGGATGGTGAATTCCAAGTGGACCTGCCCCTGGCGGGTGTCCATGCGGACCATTTCACCACGGCGGTTGCCGACGAGTTCCATGACGCCACCCAGATTCTTCTCCGGCACATCGACGACTAGGTACTCGATTGGTTCGGTCCTCACGCCATCCGCGTTTTTTCCGAAGATCACGGTCGGTTTGCTGATCGACAGTTCGTATCCCTCGCGACGCATGTTTTCAATGAGAATGCCCAGGTGCAGCAAGCCGCGACCGCTCACCTTGAACGCATCCTTTGCGCCGGTTTCCTCGACCTTCAGCGCCACGTTGGATTCCAATTCCTTAAACAGCCGTTCGCGCAGATTTCGGCTGGTGACGTATTTGCCTTCCTTGCCGACGAACGGGGAATCATTCACGCTGAACATCATCGTCAGGGTCGGGGGTTCCACTTCCTGCGCCTGGAGCGCCTGCGGGTTGAGGGCTTCGCAAATCGTGTCGCCGATGTCTACGGATTCCAGACCGATCAGCGCCACGATGTCGCCTGCATACGCATCGTCGATATTTTTACGGCCAAGCCCTTCAAAGCACTGCAACTGTTGCAACTTGCTCTTGATCATGGTGCCATCGCGGCGGACGATGGTGACCTGC
>JANXVV010000222.1 GCA_025351525.1 Humisphaera sp.
GCCATGGAGAGGTCGTAATCGTCCTGATTGACCAACTTGCCATTTATAGATGTGCCGCGCCTATTGCTGTTGATTTGTGCGCCAATTAACAGACGCTGCGATTCCATTTTCGACATGACGGCAAGTACGGCCTGCTTATTATAGAGGTTTTCTTGAACCGAGAGCTTCGTGCCGGTAAACAAGACCACCAAGGCAGACGCAACGGTCTTATCGAATTTCCCACCCATGATCGTGCCGGCAAAACCCGCTCCGAGATTCAACAAGTCGAAGCCCAAGTCGGTGAAAGTGCGTCCAACATATTGTTCTCTGTAGAACTGGGTGAACTTTTGATCGATTTCGGAAGTCGCGTCAAACAAAAATTCGTCGCGCACCGCAGCGCGTCCCTTAGGGCCAAGCGCAGGGAAGAAGTATTTGTCCCGGTAGACCTCTAAAACAGGCTTGCCGTCTTTCTTTATGTCGGGATCAAGAAACGCCGGCTTGGGTGGAGAGAACAGTTGTTCAGATTCTTTCTTCGCGGTTGCGCAGCCAGTGACCAATACCAACGCGAGCAGTGCCAGCACCGTGCTCGGGTTGATGACTGCAATCTGAAAAAGCGAGGCGACATTCGGAATGCCGTCGGCTTCCATGTGTCGCACCGGCGAGCCGGATGTCCTAGTAACCTGTTTCTTGGCCATGAGTTTTTACTCCTTGTCTAGACAAACTGGACGTTTATATGAATGAACCTTGCAATGCACGAGAGAGTCACACGCACCTCTCCGCCGAATTCGACCACTCCGACTGCACATTCCACGGCCCCAGCTTTTTGAAAGTGCAGGCGCAGATATCACCGATCTCGCCGTTGTGATCGCCGTACCAGCCGGTGCCGGGGATGGCGTCGGGGATGGCTTCGCAGTGTTCGTGCCAGATCATGCCGGTGAGGGCGTCGAGGGCGCTCATCCCGCCAAGGCAACCGGGACAGCCGGAATCGGACATGGGGGCGTGGAAGACGGAATTGCCGATGTTGCTTTGGCAGCCGCAGAGCGCCTTGAGGGAGGGGCAGCGCAAATGAGTCCGCGTCGCGGGTCCGGCCTCGGCAGTCGGTGCGTGTAGTTTGTTCGGGTCGCGCAGCGGCACGATCCGGATCGGGTCAGAGTGGCTGGAAATGTACAGACCGGTTGCGGGAGCCTTGGACATGGCTTTTCCTTTCCGCAAAAATGTATCTAACAACTTGCAAAGAACTGAAGGAGCGGACCCATCACATTTCGTAAACCATTTGGTTTTCCGCGCCCCGATTAACGCTGGGCGTGAAGATAGCAAAGCTGAAACGATTGTGTCAAGGGAAAAATATGGATTATTGTTTTATACTCGGCAATCAGAATTAGTTGGGACGCCACGCCAAACTGAAATTGATTCTGATCGACTTATTACTTCAGACCGCGCAACCCCCGCATCGTTTCCGCCATGATTCCGTTGCATTGAGTGAGTTCGCGATACAGCGGAAAAATCTTTACGTACTCCTTCCGCGCCCGAAGGTCTGGCCGATAGATCAGATCTTTCCGCACCCGCGCCATGGCGTGAATGGCCTGGCTGATTCCGGCATAGCCGGTCACCGCTTCGCCCGCCGCCAGGCAGCCGAGGACTGCCGCGCCGAGCGCTACGGATTGATCGCTCTCCGCCACTTTGATCCGCTCATCCAGCACATCGGCGTAGATCTGCATGAGCAGCGGCGATTTGGCCGGCATCCCCCCGCTGGCCACAAATCGCCGCACGGGCACGCCGGCGTCACGCAGGGTTTCAACGATGGTTTTTAAACCGAACGCAGTGGCTTCGAGCATCGCGCGGTAGAGTTGCTCAGGTTTGGTATTCAGCGTGATGCCGACAAACGCGCCGGATAAATTCCCGTCCATCAGCGGTGTACGGCAACCGTTCAGCCAGTCGATCGCCAACACCCCGCCCGACCCCGGCGGCAATTTCGCGGCTCGCTCGTTCAACTCCACCTGCGACAGCCCGACCGTTTTCGCCACCCACGCAAACGCATCGCCGACGCTCGCCTGCCCCGTCTCGTAGCCGAAATAGCCCGGTAAAATCCCCTCTTCCACCACACCGGCCACGCCCGGCACCAATTGCTCGACTCGGCTGTTCATCATGTGGCATGCACTGGTTCCCAGCACCATTACCATCGTCGAAGGGGACGGCACCCCTGCCCCCGGAACGCCGGCGTGCGCATCGATGATCGCCGTCGACACCGGGATACCCGCCCGCAGCCCAAGCCATCGCGCGGCGGACTCGGTCAACTCCCCCGCTTTCTGCCCCGGAGCCATCAACACCCCCGGCATTTTCGTCGACACCACCTCTGTCAAATTCGGATGCACCGCCGCAAAAAAATCGCGCGAAGGATACCCGTCCTGCCGATTCCACATCGCCTTATACCCCGCCTGACAGGTCGACCGCACCAATTCCGTTGGCCGACAAAGCGGGAAAAGCCCGCTGGTCAACTGCCATACCAACCAGTCTCCGGCCTCCAGCCATACTTCCGCCGCCTGATAAACGTGCGGGGCGTGATGAAGGGTTTCGAGCACTTTGGGGAAGAACCATTCGAGACCGATGACACCGCCATAACGCTGCAACCAAGTTTCGCCGCGCTCGCGGGCAATAAGATTAATTCGATCCGTTTCCGCCTTGGCCGCATGATGTTTCCAGAGTTTCGGCCAAGCAAACGGTGTGTCGCGAAACGGTTCCAGCAAACACAGAGGCGTCCCGTCCGCCATCGCCGGGAGCATCGTGCAACTCGTGAAATCCACCCCGATGCCGATGATCTGATCCATCGAAACGGCGGCACTGCGCATCGCTTCTTTGCAGGCAACGGCGGCGCTGTCGAGCCAATCGCCGGGATGCTGCAATGCAAAATCCGGCGGCAGGGTCAAGCCGTTGTGCGGCAATGCACGATCGATTACCCCGTGCGCAAAAACGCTAACCGCCTGCCCGGCGATACGGCCATCGCGAATGTCCGCGACCAGCGCGCGAACGGATTCGGTGCCAAAATCCAACCCGATCGAAAAGCGGCTGGAGTGTTTGATCGAGTCGCCGGAAATCATGGGTTCAGACATAAACGGTCCTGCTGGGATCTGCAAGAAGGAGATTGGTCACGCGGCATTATCGTGGCGTGGGCATCCTGCCCATAGCCGTGGTACTCCACGGCGT
>JANXVV010000252.1 GCA_025351525.1 Humisphaera sp.
CACTACTTCGGGGAAAATTTCAAGATCGACTGCCCGACCGGTTCTGGAAAGCAGATGACGCTGTGGGATGTGTCGACGGATTTATCGGCTCGACTCATCCACCTGTTCACCCGAGATGCGCTCGGACGCCGAGCGGTGTTCGGCGGCATGGAGAAGTTTCAAACCGATCCGCAGTTCCGCGATTACATTCCCTTCCACGAATATTTTCACGGCGACAACGGGGCCGGTCTCGGCGCAAGCCATCAAACCGGCTGGACCGGGCTCGTGGCGAAACTCATCCAGCAAAGTGGCGCGAAGGAAGCACAGTAGAGAAAGCCAGCTTCTTCGTTGGGAAGCTGATCGCGGCACGGGTTTCCAGCCCGTGTTAGCGGGTCAATGCGAAAAGAAAATTGACCACCAGCTTTTTTTCCATTTGTAAATCGTTCACACAGGCTGGAAGCCCGTGCCACGATCAGCCTTCAGTCCGAACACTTGTATGGATTCACACGGAAGAGAGGCCTGTTCATGTTCAATCATTTGAACGCAACGGTAATCGGTTTGATCGCCATCATTCTTTCCGGTTCGCTTTCCGCCGAGGATTGGCCGCAGTTTCGCGGGCAGGGCGGCTTGGGGATTAGCACCGATACCGCCGTCCCCACGCAATGGAGTGATACCGATCATCTGCTCTGGAAAACACCTCTCCCCGGCCCCGGCTCTTCCAGCCCGATCATTGTCGGCAATCGCGTGTTTGTCACCTGCTACACCGGCTATGGAGCAGACCTCACGGGCGAAGGTGGTGTTGGGGAGATCACCAAACTCAAACGACAATTGATATGCCTCAACCGCAAGGACGGCAAGATCGCCTGGTCCTCAAGCATCGATGCCGTTTTGCCCGAGGATTTTTATCGCGGCTACCTCACCGAGCACGGCTACGCCACCAGCACTCCCGCCAGCGACGGCCAAGCCGTATACGTCTTCTTCGGCAAGAGCGGTGTCGTGGCGTTTGACATGACCGGCCAAAAACTATGGCAGGCCAATGTCGGCAAAGAATCCGACCGGCGCGGCTGGGGGTCGGCGGCCAGCCCGATCCTCTACAAAAACCTCGTCATCGTGAACGCCTCCAGCGAAAGCCAATCCATCCGCGCGCTCGATCAAAAGACCGGCAAGGAAATCTGGAAAGCCGAGGCATCGACCCTGAGTCTGGCATTCGGTACGCCTTCCCTCGTGAAACTGCCCGATGGCCGCATGGAGCTGGTTGCCGGCGTCCCGGGTGAAGTCTGGGGGATGAATCCCGACAACGGGAAACTCCTCTGGTACTGCACCATTCCCCTTAGTGGCAACGTCTGCCCGAGCGTGGTCGCGGGAGATGGCGTGATCTACGTCACCGGCGGTTTTGAATCGAAGGGGACGATCGCGATTCGCGCGGGCGGGAAGGATGACGTGAGCAAAACCCACGTTGTATGGACCAGCCGTGAGAGTTCATATGTGCCTTCACTGCTGCTGCTCGGCGGGAAATTATATTGCGTGGATGATAGTGGCCGCGCGATCTGCATGGATGCTGCTACCGGCAACGTGCTTCATCAGGCGAGGCTTCCCTTGACGGGCCGAACGCGCAACGGCAAACCGGTCTATGCGTCCGTGATCGCCATTGCGGATAAACTGATCGCCGTCACGCGCGTCTCGGGTGCGTTTGTGATGAAGGCCGTTCCCGATATGACCCCAATCCATGTGAACACCTTCACCGATGACAGCGGCTTCAACGCGACACCGGCGGTGGCCGATGGCCAGTTGTTTTTGCGGTCCAATCGCGCGGTGTATTGCATCGGAACCAAATAAATTGGTCGCGCGAGCGTTTGCCCACGCGGCGGTAGTTTTCATTGAGGAGTCTCCCATGTCTCGTAAGCATCGTTGGTCTGTGGCACTGTTGGCCCTCGGGCTTTTCGCCGGCACCTCGCTGGCCACCCTCGTTCACGCGGCGGATGCCCCCGGTGGCAACCCGCCTCCGAAGCAGGGCGGCGGCGGTGAAGGCCCCCCCCCGGGTGGGCCG
>JANXVV010000264.1 GCA_025351525.1 Humisphaera sp.
GCCGTTGTAGGCCAACTGGGAATCGACAGTGACGAACTCCGGCCCGAGAAACCGGAATTCCTTCTGCACGTAATCGCCGACGGCGAAAATCCCATCCATGAACTTCACGCATTTGAGCAGGGCGTGCTTGTAAAAATCGCTCTGATCCCCGAAGGCCTCATCGACGAAATGGCCCTGGGCCATCGCGGTGCGCATGACGTTGTAGAACATGGTGTCATGACCGGGATGCTCCTCGACGATCTTCCGCACCGTGGCGACTTCGTGGGCGTAAAAGATCGAGCGAAAGTTGCCGTTGCCCGCCTCCAGCACGGCGGCCAGGCAGGTGGGGATGCCCATGTATTCATGCGACAGAATCACGCAGGGTTCCAGCGGCGTGCTCGCGCCAAGCGCATGCAGCGCCGCCACCGCCGGAGGGGCCAGCCGCATGTATTGCTCGAAGTCGTAGATGTGTTCGTACCGCGCGCTTTCCAGCCCGAACTTGCGATAGCAGGCGTATTTGAAATGATCCATCTTGTGCTTGTCGAATCGCGAGACGTCGATCAGAAGCACTTCGGGGGATGAGATGACGCCCGTCCCCTTTTCGATGTATCGCCGACGGCCATAGATGAGGCTCACGTTGTAGTGCGATTCGATCTCGCGAAATCGGCTTGCGAGCGGGGTGCGGAAGATATTGTCGAGGCTGCTGTAGAGCACCTCGCCTGAGGCTCCGAGTCGATGCTCGCCGTACTGATCGTTCGGCCAATAGGGGCCGACGAGGATATTGCGCTGGATATCGTCGAGATAGGTCTGGCTGGTGAACAGCCCGTGCAGCACGGCTCCGATGCCGCCGATTTTCTGAATCGCCTCGTGGGTCACATGGACAACAGTCTGCATCGAAAACCTCTTTGGGGGGTATAAATTAATAGGAACCAGGACTGAGTTCCGAGCTTTATTGTGGCACGGGCTTCCAGCCCGTGTTTAGGGGTAAGTGCGTAAGAGAGCTAGTTTTTATGCTGTCTTCCATCACCGGATCGCTAACACGGGCCGGAGGCCCGTGCCACCACTGAGATTTCAAACTTCGAGGCGCAACGAAGTTTTAGAAGCTCGTAGGCTTCAGTGAGGAAACAGCTTTCCTTTAAGCAACCCGATCGCGGATTCCACCATGCCATGTTCCGGCACGGATCCGTTGGGAGTCAGATGATTCACCAGTTCCGGCAGGATTTGCGAGAGATGGCTGGAGACGAGCGAGGCGGGGATGCCGAATTTTTGAGCCATCTGATTGATCTGATCCGATCCGAGGGCCGAACTGATTTGATCGCCGCTGACGGCTTCATTGGGGCCTTTGCCAACCCATGAATTGACGGCCGACGTTAAGCCACCGGCTTTCAATTGACCGAGCAATCCGCCGAGGCCACCCGCCTGGGAGTTGCCCATCATGCCCAGAACGTGTTGAATCAGGCCTTGATGGACCTCTGTATCCGCCGGGGCGGTCCCGCCGCCGGTTGCCATTCCGATTAGTTTGTCGAGCAATCCCATAAGCGTCTCCTTGTGAATGTTGCGCTATTTTGCGCAGGTCCGAAAGATGCCAGCTTCCGTGAGCATTGTTGACTGACGATGTCAGGTTCGCAAGTCTATGTTGCATTCGTGAATACGCGGGCATATTCTGTGAGTACTCGGATTTGAGCTTTTTTAAAAAACTGGTGGCACTGGCGTCTCGCCCATGTTTTTTGGCTGAAGAAATGCATGGACGAGGCGCCCATGCCACCCTTTTCAAACATCAAATAGTGTGCATCTACCTCATTCGGGTCCATTTGAAAAGGAGCGTGTTCCATGAGCGGATTGAAACAGCAGTTGCGCGTCGTTTTGCTGACCGGGTTGATGATCGGTGGGATGCCATGGCTGACTCGTTCAGCGGCGGCGGAAACCCCGGTGGTCAAGCCGGATAAAGCCGTTGCGAAGATCGATTTGAACAAGGCCACCGCAGCCGAGTTGGAAGAGTTGCCGGGCGTGGGCGAGGCGACGGCGAAGAAAATCATCGCGGGGCGGCCCTACAAGTCGGTCGATGAATTGACGACGGCGGGCCTGACGGAGGGCAAAATCGCCAAGCTGGCCTCGCAGGTGACGATCGGTGGGAAGGCCGGGCACGAGACGAGCGCGAAAGTCCTTCCCGCCAAGCCGGAAATGAAGGCCGGAAAGATCGATCTCAATTCGGCGACGGCGATGGAGCTCGAAGAGTTACCCGGCATCGGCGAGGCGACGAGCAAGAAGATCATCGACAATCGGCCGTACAAGTCGGTTGAGGATCTGAAGAAAGCCGGGCTGACTGCCGCGAAAATCGCGAAGCTGGAACCGCTGGTATCGATGGGTGCCGCAAAGGCAACCGCCGTTGCCGAGACTGCCAAGCCCACTGTCGTTGCCGAGAATGTGAAGCCCAAACCGACGATGGTTGAAAAACCTGCCAAACCGGATGCGGTGACGAAGGCCCCCGGCGCGACTGCCACGGCCACTCCCGGTAAGGTCGACTTAAACACGGCGACGGAGAAAGAGTTGGAAGAACTTCCCGGGGTCGGGCCCGCGACCGCGAAGAAAATCATTGCGGGGCGTCCCTACGCCAAGGTCGCGGATTTGACCAAATCGGGGCTGACTGAAAAAGCCATCGCCAAATTTGAATCGCAAGTGGCGGTGGGTGCGGCTGAATCCATCAAAGCTGATGCGAAACCGGCGACCCCCAGTGGCACGACGCCCGCCGCCGGCACCGCGACGGCCCACAAGGGCGATGTCTGGGTCAACCTCGAAAGTAAAATCTATCACAAGGAAGGCGATCGCTGGTATGGCAAGACCAAGGATGGGAAGTACATGACCGAGGATGACGCCAAGACGGCGGGCTACCGCGAAGCGAAGTAGTCAGGGTATCGGACGAAGTTTCAAAAATTTCCTGCGCGATTCAGGTTAGCCGCGACGCGCAGCGGCGCGCGTTCTTCGTAAAAAAAAACGCGCTCCGCTGTGCGTCGCGGC
>JANXVV010000293.1 GCA_025351525.1 Humisphaera sp.
GGTACTCCGAGTCGTCATGTGCGGCGTACCGCACACACGCGACGCTGGGCACGCTACCGCGTGCAAATGACCGCGATTTGCACGTACTTCGTACTAACTGGCGGTCATTTTCGGAGCAGACCTGTGTCTTTCGGCCAAGCCAGCACAGGTCTCGGAGTACCGCGACCTGTGGCACCCGACCCTCATGCGGAAGTTATTTCGAGCCCGTTCCTTAAAGGTTCCGACTCGTGCGCTCGTGATAATTTTGGACGAGCCGTACGATGACGCACTCGACGCGGCGATCCTCTCGGAATCGGCGTTGGCTGAAGGATGGTCCGGTCCGAAGGCCGATGAGGCTTGGAAACACTTGGCTGATCTGCCGAGCATTAGTGAGGTGAAGCCGTGACGGCGGGTGAAGTCGAGACTCCGAGAGCGACGTACGTTGTCGTGAGCGAAGACACGGTGACGGTGAGACTTGCGGACCATCGTTCGGTATCCATGCCAATCTCATGGTATCCGCGTCTGGCTCATGGTTCTCCTCGTGAGCGCAACCACTGGTGGTTAACCGGTGCCGGCGTTGGGATTCACTGGTTGGATTTGGACGAGGATTAAGCATTGAAGGGATGCTCGCCGGGCGTCGCTCAATGGAGAGCTGAATAACGTGGAGAAGTTAGTGTCAGAGCATCGGGAGTTTCTGTTGGAGAAATGGCGTGAGCACTTTGGTTCATGAGGTTGATCTCGACGTGAGGGCGACAAATGTCATTGTCACCTCACATCACCTCACGGTGGACTTGGAGGATGGCCGAACCATTTCCGTTCCTCTCTCCTGGTATCCGCGTCTCGCGCACGGGACGCCTTTGGAATGGGCAAATTACAAGATCGGACACTTCGGCATCCATTGGCCCGATCTGGATGAAGACATCAGCATCAAAGGGTTGCTGATGGGTTGGAAATCCTGCGAGTCGCCGCGATCGTTCGGCAAGTGGATGGACTACCGGCTTCGAGGGGAAAAAGTGCCGGTTCTGGAACTTCCATTGCCCCCGGCGATGGCCAAGTATCTGGAAAAAAAGAAGCAGCGGCGAACGTCGCGCACTTTGCGATGAGTTTTACAGGCGTGAAGGGTTCGCATTGCGGACCACATGGATCGAGTCGCCATGGGAACCTTCAGGATCGCCTGCAAGATCGCAAACGTCGCCGACCGCGAACGTTCCGCCAAGGTCGACAGGCTACTGGTCGACACAGGCAGCGACTATACCTGGCTCCCCGGCAAGACGCTCGAAATGATCGGCGTGCAGCGCGAAAAAAAAGACGTCTCCTTCGTCATGGCCAACGGGCAGGCGATCACGCGAACCGTCGGATTTGTGATTATCCGCGTGGACGAATACTTCACGGTCGATGAAGTGGTATTCGGCGAGCCGGGCGATCAATCGCTTCTGGGCGCAAGGACGCTGGAAGGATTCAACGCCTCGGTCGACCCGAAGCGAAAAAAATTGGTGGCATCCGGGCCGCTGAGTGCGGCGTAACGAATCGTGGTAACTGATTGAGGCAACAAAATATGAAACTGAAACCCCTTCAAGATCGTGTCATCGTCAAGCAGCAGGAGGCGGAAGAGAAAACCGCCAGCGGCATTCTTCTTCCCGATGCGGCCAAGGAAAAGCCCACCAAGGGCAAGGTCATCGCCGCCGGTCCGGGCAAGCTGTCCGAAAAAGGCAAGCCGATGGAACTGTCCGTCCGCGTGGGCGATGTCGTGTGGTACGGCAAGTACAGCGGCAATGACGTCGAAGTGAACAATGAGAAATTCGTCATCCTCCGGGAATCGGAAATCCTGGGCATTCTCGAATGAAGGACGAGTTGCCAGTTGCCAGTTGTTAGTTGCCGGTAAAGGCAAAAGACGACTGCTTTTAACTGGCAACTGGCAACTAACAACCGGCAACTTTTTCGCAACTGGAGTAAAAAAATGGCCTCAAAGCAAATGGTATTCGAGAACGCGGCACGTCAGGAAATCGCCAACGGACTTTCGCAGTTGGCGAAGGCGGTCAAGGCGACTCTCGGGCCGCGCGGGCGCAACGTGGTGCTGCAGAAATCCTTCGGCGCGCCGCGCATCACCAAGGATGGCGTGACGGTCGCCAAGGAAATCGAACTGGCCCAGCCGTTTCAGAACATGGGCGCGAAGCTCGTGAACATGGTCGCCAGCAAGACCGGTGACGTCGCCGGCGACGGCACCACCACCGCCACCGTGTTGGCCGAGGCGATCTATCTCGAAGGTCTGAAGCACGAGAACTCCGGTGTGAATCCGATCTCGATCCAGCGCGGCATTCTCAAGGCCGCCGAGGTCGCCGCCGATGCGATCACGGCCATCTCCAAGAAGGTCAAAGGCCGTGAGGATTACAAGCGCGTCGCCACCATCTCCGCCAATGGCGATGAACTCATCGGTAACCTGATGGCGGACGCGATGGAGAAGGTCGGCAAGGAAGGCGTCATCACCGTCGACGAAGGCAAGAGCACGGAATCCACACTGGAATACACCGAGGGCATGGCCTTCGACAAGGGCTATCTGTCGCCTTACTTCATGACCAATCCCACCACGCTTGAAGCGGTGATGGAAGATGTCGTGATTCTTCTGCACGAGAAGAAAATCTCCAATCTTGCAGACCTGCTACCGCTTTTGAACATCGTCGTCACCGGTGCCAAGCCTTTGCTGATCATCGCCGAAGATGTGGATGCCGAGGCGCTCACCGCGCTGGTCGTCAATCGTCTACGCGGCGTGCTCAACATCTGCGCCGTCAAGTCCCCCGGTTTCGGTGACCGCCGCAAAGCCCTCATGGGCGATCTGGCCACCCTCACCGGCGGCAAGTTCATCAGCGAAGACATCGGCCTGAAGCTCGAGAACGTTACGCTCGAAGATCTCGGCACCGCCAAGCGGGTCGTCATCAGCAAGGACAACACGCTGATCGTTCAAGGTGGCGGTAAGAAGAAGGATCTCGATTCGCGCGTCGAGCAGATTCGCAGTCAGATCGAAAAAACCACCAGCGATTACGATCGTGAAAAGCTCCAGGAACGTCTGGCCAAGCTCACGGGCGGCGTGGCGGTCATCAAGGCCGGCGCGACCACCGAGCTGGAAATGAAAGAGCGCAAGGATCTGATCGACGATGCCCTGCACGCCACCAAGGCGGCGGCTGAAGAGGGGATCGTCCCCGGCGGTGGCGTCGCGTTTCTGCGAGCCATCGAAGCGGTTCTCGCCGGCAAGAGCAAGGTCAAGGGTGACGAGAAGATCGGCTTCGATATCGTCGCCGCCGCCCTGCAAGCGCCCGCCGCCCAGATCGCCGAAAATGCCGGCGAAGACGGTGAAGTGGTGGTGGCCCGGATTCTGGAAAACAAGAATCCCAACTTCGGCTATAACGCCGCCACCGATGAGTATGTCGACATGATTAAGGCCGGGATTATCGACCCCACCAAGGTCGCTCGCACGGCGTTGCTCAATGCCGCCAGCGTCAGTGCCTTGGCCTTGACCACTGATATGCTGATCACGGAATTGAAGGATGATGACAAGAACCTGGTCACAGGGGCCGTCGTCTAAAGCCTAAAATATCATCGCCGGAGGCACGAAGACACGAAGATACTTATTGCGTCTTCGTGTCTTCGTGCGTTTGAAGGCATGTGAGCGCAGACGACTTGGGCCTATAGTGAGGTGAGCGGCATGGCAAAGATCACGACGGTCATTCGCTCCGATGATTTTCAGTCGGTGGGAGTTGCATTTCTCCAGGTAATGGCCCTCGAAGTCGACGTGGCTTTAAGGAGCGCAGGTATTGCAGACGTGGTGATTCGTCGCAAGGTTATAGATAGTTTCTGCTTCGGCATGGGCAACTTTTTCGATCAGTATTGGTTCGACGTCGACGGAAAGAAATACCGTCCCCTGTTGTCTTATGCAAAAGAGATAGATGCTGAATCGCCAATATCTGCGGGCATGCCCGATTCCGCTGGCTTTGATTATCATGACTATGCTCACGGAATGTTTGACGCAATGACGTCAAACGGCGACGGAACGTATCAAGTTCCTATCGGACTTATTGGTCGGAGCGAGGCAATGGATCCGAAAGACTTCTAAGAAGGTCGTGTGGGATGACTTGTAGTATTGAGACAGAACGCGAGGAAGACGGGCGATGGATTGCCGAGATCGCTGAGATGCCAGGGGTGATGGTGTATGGCGAAACAGAGGATGAAGCGCGAAGGCGCGTGCTTTCGCTCGCCGACGAAGTGATCCAAGATGATTAGCCGGTTAAGGGCGAAGAAACCCGGTGAACATTCATTGGCGTACTTCCACGGCTTGTGCCGTGGGCTAGATTCTGTAGCTCCTCCGGGGCTGAAAGATTGAAAACGTGGCTACGTTGAAACGTGACTATTACGAAATCCTAAGCGTCACCAAAACCGCCGACGGCGACGAAATCAAGCGCGCCTATCGCCGCATGGCGATGAAGTATCACCCCGACCGCGCCGACGGCGACAAGGTCGAGGCCGAGGCGAAATTCAAGGAATGCGCCGAGGCGTACGAAGTCCTCTCCGATGAGCCCAAGCGCAAGCGCTACGACCAATACGGCCATCAGGGCGTTCAGGGCCAGCACGATTTCCAGCACATGGACGTGACGGACATCTTCTCGATGTTCAACGACATTTTCGGCGGAAGCGCGGGCGGTCAATCACGCGGCGCGCGGCAGACCACCGCGCGCGGTTTCGATCTGGAAACGCAGGTCGAACTGACGCTCAACGAGATTGCCAGCGGCGTCGAAAAAACCATCGAGTTTGAAAAACAGGATCTCTGCGAAACCTGTCGCGGCAGCGGTGCCAAACCGGGCAGCCCGCCGGTGGTGTGCGTGCAGTGCGGCGGGCAGGGCCGGGTCGCCCAACAGGGTTTCGGCGGCATGTTCCGCATGGTCACTGCCTGCCCGAATTGCCGCGGCAAAGGATCGGTGGTTCGCGAGCAATGCCTCTCCTGCAGCGGGGGTGGCCGACAGATGCGGAAGCGCGTCGTCACCGTCAAAATCCCCGCCGGCGTGCATGAAGGTCAGGCCGTCCGCATCACCGGTGAGGGCGAACCCGGCGACAACGGCGCGCCGCCCGGCGATCTGCACTGCTACATCGCCGTCAAACAGCATCCGTTTTTCAGCCGGCATAACAACGATCTGGTCTGCCAGATTCCGATCTCCTTCTCGCAGGCGGCACTCGGTTCCAAAGTCGATGTTCCCACGCTGCTCGGCCCGTTCGAGATGGACATCGCCGCCGGCACGCAGCACGGCGAAGTCTTCAAGCTCAAAGGCAAGGGGTTGCCCGATATTCGCACTTACCGGAACGGCGACGAACTGGTACAGGTGCTGATCGAAGTGCCCAAAAAGCTCAACAAGAAGCAGGAGCAACTGCTTCGCGACTATGCGGCCATTGAGGATTCCGCCATCATGCCGCAGCGTAAGGGTTTTTTGGATAAGTTGAAGGAAATGTTCAAGACCTGAGCCTGGTTGGTAGGCTCCGCACTGCGGACCATTTTTATCCCGCATAAAATTGGTCCACAGTGCGGACCCTACGAAAAAAAAATTGAGGATCACCATGAGCGCCGTATCTGACGAAAATAGCAAATCCAATGAAGAGTCCAGCGCCGAATTTTTCGACATGGAAGGCCGCGACCACCCCGAGGCGGAAAGCGAATTGCTTCGCCTGGAAGCCGAGCGGAATGATCTGTACAACAAGCTGGCACGCTCTCAGGCCGAGTTTCAAAATGCCCGCAAGCGATTGGAGGCCGACAAGGAGCAGGCGGTTCAATACGCCAACAGCTCGCTGATCAAATCGCTGATTCCGGTGATCGATAATTTCGAGCGGGCGCTTTCACAGGACTTGGCGAAAATCGACGTCGCCTCGTTGCTGAAAGGCATGCAGATCGTCCACGATCAATGGCTTGCGGTAATCGAACAGCAGGGCGTCACCCGAGTCGCCCCGAAGCCCGGCGACGTCTTCGACCCGGCGACCATGCAGGCCATCATGCAGCAACCGACGGACAAGTATCCGGAGAATCACGTGACGCAGTTGCTGCAAAATGGGTATTCACATTATGGGCGTTCGCTGCGGCCGGCACAGGTGGCGGTGAGCAAAGGGCAGTGAACGAAGAGTTTCTGAGGAGAAAAAATGACGAAGTCGATCCTTGCATTGCTGTTGGTCTTGGCAACTTTGTTTTGTCGTGCCGACGTGCCCGTCAAGCCGACCAATCTTTCTCCGCCCGAAGGTTTCATCGCACTGTTTAACGGCAAGGATCTGACCGGGTGGCGCGGTCGACAGCAGACTTACAGCCCTTATGCCGAAGCGAAACTTTCACCGGATGAACACGCGAAGAAGCTGGCGGATTGGAAGATCGATCTGGCGAAACACTGGAGCGTGGATGCCGTCAAAGGTGAGATCGTTTCCGACGGCAAAGGCGTTTACCTTGCCACGGAGAAAGATTACGGCGACTTCGAGATGTGGGTGGACTGGTTGATGGTCAGCCACAATGGAGATTCCGGCGTGTATCTCCGCAGTTTTCCCCAGGTGCAGATATGGGATCCGGAGAATCCGAACGAACAAAAGAACGGCGCGGGAAAAGGTTCCGGCGGACTGTGGAACAACAACGCCGATAACCCCGGTAAATGGCCGCTCGTAAAAGCAGATCGTCCTATCGGAGAATGGAACACCCTGCACATCAAGATCATCGGATCGAAGGTCTGGGTGTGGCTTAACGACAAGCAGACCGTCGATGGTCAGATTCTCGACAATTACTTCGACCGCACCAAACCGATCTCGGCGACGGGCCCAATCGAGTTACAAACGCACGGCTCGGAAATTCGCTTTAGGAATATCTACCTTCGTGAAATTCCAACGGCCACCGTGAAAGATGCCGGGGGAAAGAAGTGAAGAATCAGAACGTCGATTAAGCACTGCGGCGACGGATTTTGACATGTGGCAAAATTCAGAATTGGAGCCAGCGAGGATCGAACTCGCAACCTTCGACTTGCAAAGCCGACGCTCTCCCAATTGAGCTATGGCCCCTGATTCCGGGGAAGTGTACGGGATTTTTATCATTTCGACAAGTTGGGTAGTGGTTCAATCCGTTTTCCAAAAATCCAAATTGAAAAAACCCCATGGTGCAACACACCGGCTATTCGGGAACGAAGGTTGAAAATATCTACCCCGCGTCTCGGAAAATAGCGAACGGGGGTTTTCGGTGAATCCCGTGAGTAACAATCCGCCGGTTGATCTGGCCATCATCGGGGGCGGGGCTGCGGGGTTGACCGCCGGTATCTTCGCGGCCCAGGTAGCGGGTCGATCCAAACGCGTCGTTATTCTGGACGGTGCCAAATCTCTCGGCGCAAAAATTCTCGTGTCCGGCGGTGGGCGTTGCAATGTCACGCATGAAGCGGTGCGACCCGAGGATTTCAATGGTTCGCGCAACCTCGTGCGGAATATTCTTTTGGCGTTCGATGCCACCGCCGCCGTCCGCTGGTTTGCCTCGCTCGGGGTGGAACTGAAACGCGAGGAGACCGGGAAAC
Organism: Humisphaera sp.; assembly: GCA_025351525.1. Lineage (GTDB taxonomy): Bacteria > Planctomycetota > Phycisphaerae > Tepidisphaerales > Tepidisphaeraceae > JANXVV01. Next base: position 7,542 of record JANXVV010000293.1, read on the forward strand.
TTTTCCCGGTGGCGGATTCAGCGCGCATCGTGTTGAACGCTTTGATCGGTCGATTTGAAGAACTCGACGGGGCGGTCCAATGCGGCTGCCGGGTGATGAAGATTTTTTCACCGGGGGAGGATGACCCGTGCTTTAAGATCGATCACGGTCGAGGGACGCTGCGGGCCCATCGCGTGATTTTATCCACCGGGGGCCGTTCGTTACCGCGCAGTGGAAGCGATGGATCGGGCTGGGAAATTGCACGCGAACTGGGGCACACCGTCACGCCGACTTATGCCGCGCTCGCACCGTTGATGCTCGATGCGAAAATGTTCCACGCCGACCTTGCGGGAATTGCGATGGAGGTGGAACTCGCCACGTTTATCGAGGGAAAGCGGGTCGATTGCCGCACCGGGAGTCTGCTGTGGACCCATTTTGGAATCAGCGGCCCGGTTGTGATGGATGCCAGCCGCCATTGGATCATTCCGCATGAGATGGGAAGAAAACCGGTGATGAAATGCAATCTTCTCGGGACTGAAACATTTGAATCCACCGAGCGGTGGTGGATCGACTTGGCCGGGACGCGCCCGAAATTCACGCTGGGCAACGCGCTGGCGCAGCGGCTGCCCGAGCGGGTTTCCGCCGCGATCCTGTCCCATGTCGCGATCGATCCCGCGACGACCTGTGGCCAACTTTCTCGCGAAGCCCGCCGAGCATTGGTCCATGCTCTCACCGCACTGCCCTTGCCTATCACCGGGCATCGCGGTTGGAATTACGCGGAAGTGACGGCTGGAGGCGTTCCTCTGCAAGAGGTCAACTACCGCACCATGGAATCCCGCAAAATCGGCGGGTTGTATCTGGCTGGTGAGATTCTCGACTGCGACGGGCGCATCGGTGGATTTAATTTTCAATGGGCCTGGGCCACGGGCTATCTCGCCGGCACGGCTGCGGGGCGATGACTCGCCTCAGTCACTTCAAATGACCTGATTGACCATTGATAATCCGGCTTCGTAGCGCCGCAGATTGTCGATGAAGTGCTGTGCCAATCTTTCAAATTCATCGACCGATCCCCCGGCCGTATGCGGCGTGATGAAACATTCCGGATGCTTCCACAGCGGATGCTCGGGCGGCAAAGGTTCCGGGTCGGTCACGTCCAGATAGGCCGACCTCACCTGCCCGCTTTCCAACGCCGTCAGCAGGGCGGATTGATCCACCGTTCCTCCACGCCCGATGTTATAAAAGATCGCCCCGCGTTTCATGGCTGAAAAGCGGGCGGCGTTCATGAAGTGCCGGGTCGCGTCGCCGCCGGGGAGGATGTTGATCACGTGATCGGCCACGGGGAGCACTTTCTCGACGTCTTTCTCAGCGACGGTTTCGACGGTCTCGTCCCCGCGCACTTCACGGCGGACGGCGTAAATTTTCATGCGGAAGGGGGCGAGCAGTTCGATCAACCGTTTGGCGATGGTGCCGTAGGTAAGGATGACGGCAGTCTGGCCGGTCAGCAGATAGGAATGTATACGCCGTTCGGGGGTTGGCCAGGCGCGGTTGATTCGCTGCGTCTCGATCGATTGCGGCAATTGCCTGGCCAGTGCCAGCATCATCGCAAAGACATGCTCGGCGCAAGGCTCTTCATACACGCCACCGCTATTGGTGATGAGGCCACCCCGGGCCTTGAAAGCCGCGCGGAGATCGGCGCGGTCGTAGCGGTCGTAACCGGCACTGCTCAGATGAACCCATTTCACATTCGGGCAGGCGATAAGGGTGACGGGGTCGGGTTGACCGAAGACGATGTCCGCCTCGGCCATCGCCGGGTCGGCGGTGCCGGCGATCAGATTCGAGGACTGCATTTGCGAGGATTGAATGAGTCGATGAGGGCTGAGAGCGGATCGAAACAGCGCATCGGCGGCGGGGGGGAACCGGTAGTTGGTCCAGATCGTGAATTGTATTTGCGGCATGGGAGCAGAGATACTCGTTTTTCGATCGGGTGAAAAGTATGATGGCGGGGAACCCGGTGCGTCGGCTACGCTTTGCGCCTCCGGCTTGAGGGTTTGATGTTTCGGAGATTGTTCTATGCACGCCATGCCCATCCTGCTTGCGATTCTGTGTCTCATGGCGATTGCCTACCGATACTACAGCGCGTTTCTGGCGGCGAAGGTGGCGGCGCTGGATGATTCGCGGGTTACGCCGGCGGTGCGGTTGAACGATGGGCAGAACTTTCATCCGACCAACCGGTGGGTGCTGTTTGGGCATCATTTCGCGGCCATCAGCGGGGCGGGGCCGTTGATCGGGCCGGTGCTGGCGGCGCAATTTGGCTATCTGCCGGGGCTGTTGTGGATCGTCATCGGGGTGTGTCTCGGTGGGGCGGTGCAGGATTTTCTGGTTCTCGCGGCCAGCTTGCGGCGGGGGGGGAAGAGCCTGGCCCAAATCGCGTTCAGCGACGTGGGTAAAGTCGCGGGGACGGCGGCGACGGTCGCGATTTTATTCATCATCGTCATCGCGCTCGCGGGGTTGGGGAAGGTGGTCGTGAAGGCACTGGGGGGAGAGCCGGTGAAATATCCGGCGGGCAGCCGATTTCTGATTTCATCCGATCAGATGCCGGATAAATACAAGTTCGCCGCCCAGCATAAGCAGACGATCAAGGGGAAGGTATTTTACAGCTACGAGATCCCTGCGGGATGGGAACTTGAGTACGCCGTCGGGCAGGCGCCGATGAGGTTGCAGGAGGGATTCAAGCTGCTGACGACGGAACCGCTGCTGAATGAAAAGATTGTCGCCGGCGACCCGTTTGAGCCGGATGCCAAAAACTCGCTCGCGATTCCGCCCGATGCCTTCCGTTCGACCCCCGGCAGCCCATGGGGAACTTTTACCATCGCGGCAACCATCCCCATCGCGCTGTTCGTCGGCCTGTATATGTACAAGCTCCGGCCCGGCAAAGTGGTCGAGGCTTCGATCATCGGCGCAGTGCTGACGTTGGCGGCAACCTACTACGGTGCACAGGTGGCGGATTCCTCCGTCGGGCATTACTTCGATCTCTCGGCGATTCAGGTGACCTGGGCGATGGCGATCTATGGCTTCATCGCGGCGGTGCTGCCGGTCTGGGTACTGCTTGCCCCGCGAGACTACCTCAGCAGCTTTCTCAAGATCGGCACGATCGGGCTACTGGTGATCGGCACGCTGGTCGCCAACCCGAAGCTCGAAGCTCCGGCGATCAACCATGTATTCATCAACGGCGGCCCGACCGTCGGTGGAAAGATTTTCCCCTTCCTGTTCATCACCATCATGTGCGGGGCGATCAGCGGTTTTCACGCGCTGGTCAGCAGCGGCACCACGCCGAAGATGATGACGCGCGAGAAGGATGCCCGCATGATCGGCTACGGGGCGATGTTGATCGAGGGGCTGGTGGGTGTGGTTGCCATGATCGCCGCCGCGTCGCTGCCGACGCAGGATTACTATGCGATGAACACCGAACTCTCCAAGGTGCCGATCTATCACGAACGGATTTTGCAAGTCGGCGGCGGCGGGGGTGTCGAGCACATCGGGCAGTATGAACAGTTGACGAAGGAGCCTTCGCTTCGCGGTCGCACCGGCGGGGCGGTGACGCTGGCGGTGGGCATGGCCCATATTTTCGATCAGGCCGTGAAGAAGGTATGGCATGGCGGTGAGGCGACGATGAAGGCGATGTGGCAATACTGGTACCACTTCGCGATCATGTTCGAGGCGCTGTTCATCCTCACGACGATCGACGCCGGCACGCGCATCGGGCGGTTTCTGTTGCAGGAGGCGGCGGGCAAAGCGATCCATCATCGGCTCGGCCAGCAGGGCTGGTGGCCCGGCGCGATCGTCAGCACTTTGCTTATTGTCGCGGGCTGGGCCTACTTCATCGACGCGAACAATTTCGACGCCATCTGGAAAATGTTCGGCGTCGCCAACCAGATGCTGGCGGCGATCGCGCTGTCGATAGTATCGGCGTACCTGGTCAACGAGGGCCGCGGCCGATACTTGTGGGTGACGTTGATTCCCCTGGCGGTCGTCACCACGACCACCAGCACCGCCGCCCTCGAAAACATCGGCAGCTATTGGACGACGGTAATCACGCAGAAGCAGTTGGCGGTGCCGGATTGGAAACTGATCACGAACAGCCTTATCAGCGGCGGGCTGACGCTGGCGATGCTAGTCAGCGCGTACATCGTCATCCTCGCGGCGATGAAGCGATGCTTTCTCGGCAATTCGTTGATCGGCAGTCCCAGAGGGACACGTTTGGTCGCGGCGAGCTAGTAGTCCGCCCGCGCTGATTGTGTGGGTGCCACAGGTCTCGGTACTCCGAGTCGTCATGTGCGTTCCGCACACACACGACGCATGAAAAGCGGGATATCATACGCGCAGCAGGATTTGCCGGAAGTGGCCGAAGG
>JANXVV010000295.1 GCA_025351525.1 Humisphaera sp.
GGTACTCCGAGACCTGTGCTCTTGGCACAACTGAAAGACACAGGTCTCGGAGTACCGCGACCTGTGGCACCCGACTTCGAGATAGACTGAGTCGAAAATGCATCGTTCTTCCCAGCCTGCAATTTAGCCTGCTTCGGAATCGGTTCCGGCTCCCCCGGATTCGGATCGGGCTTCACCGGCGGCTTGGGAATCTCCGGCGGGGTGGAGGGCAAAGGCACCCCGCCCGTTCCCTCCGGTCGCCCGGCTTTATCCGTGGCCGGCAACGCAAGCGGCTTGGCTGCCGACGGCTCGGTCGCTTCTGCGGTGCCGACATACAGATTCCCCTTACGATCCAGCGCCAGGCAACTGATCTCCGATTCCGGCGCATCGAACAGCACGAAGATTTCTCGACTCTTTCGATTGATGCGATAGACCAACCCGTTCGGATCGGTCCCGACATACAGCGTGTCCTTCCCATCCGACAGCAGCGACAGTAGGTTGCTCTCATCGCTTGTCATCAACACCGATTTAGTCCCATCCGCCTTCACCTCAAACAGCTTGCCGTTCGGACCGGTGGCAACATAGAGATTGCCCTCGGGCGTCTGCTGCAGGGCCCAGATATATTGCACCTCATCATCGGCAAAAATCTCTACCGGCTTGCTGCCTTCCACCGCAGGGTTTTCAAGTTTGTAAACCTTTCCCTTTTCGCCGCTCACTCCAACGATCAGACTGCCTTTGGCGTCGATCAGCAGCGAGAAGATACTGCTGTTGTCTTCAAACTCAGCCACCGGCGTCGCCTTGTCGTCCCTCACCTTCAGCAGGACTCCATGCGGCCCGGTGGCAGCGTAGATGGTGCCGTCCGCCGCTTCGACCATCGCGTACACCGCGCTGACCATCGCATCTTCTTCGAGGATCGTCTTCACCGCCCGCGACAACTTCACATCGCCAAGATTGGTGGCGACGACATTGTGCATCGTGCCCTTCTTGAAATCCGCCTCGCCGGTGTGATTCCAATGGGAGGTCTGAACGGCCCAGGCGGGCGTCGAAATCAGAAGCAGTATCACCAATATTTTACGCAGCATGATTGCCATCTCTCTGATCCCCTCCCCCCGGTACTCCGGGGGGAGGGTTAGGGTGAGGGGTCTTTTCTTCTTTGGAAATTTTCTGTGTTCGCAGTGGAGTCACTTTCGCTCTATCGCGTACGTCTCGGCGGGGTGCGAAAGAACCCCTCACCCTAACCCTCCCCCCGGAGTACCGAGGGGAGGGGATTGGAGGCCTGTTACGGTGTCTCGGGCTTTGCGGGAACCGCAAGTGCTTTTTTCGCCGTCTTTCCTCCCGTGTCGATCTTAAACTCCCGATCAATCGTGATCGTGAAGTTCGCCGCGCCGTTCATCACTTCCGTCGTGGGGATGATCTTCAAGGTCGAACTGATGAACGGCGTCGTGTTACTTCGACCCGCACCCATCAACACCTCTCGTCGACTCGAAGGCAGATGCGGCATCGCGGTGCGACCTATCGCCACGCCATCCGCTTTCCGCAGCATCTGCACATATACCGCGTTGTGCCGGATTGCGAGCAGATCCTTCAACGCCGCAAACATTTCATCTCCGCTCTCGGCGGTGAAGCGGAAAGGCCGCAAAAGCTTTTCGCCCTCCAGATATTGGGCCCAGTCCGTCACCACCAACTGATACACGCCATCCGGCAGTTCGCGGGGGATGTCAAACTCGATCGGCAAAATCGCCTCGGCTTTGCGGAAGGGGCGGTAGGTCAGATAAATTTTCGCCGTCTCGCCCGGTTGAAATTTGAGGCGTGGCAATGTGACCGATTCGATATGCGCTTCGCGGGCTTCGGGGCTGACCCTCACCGTGCCGCTGAATTTTCGCAGGGACAATTTTTCAAAAGGATTTTCAGAAGCCGCGATAATGGGGATGCCGATCTCGTTGAACAATTCCGGTACCTGGGCGTTGACGGTTGAGTTGGCGAGATGAACCGATTGCCCGTTGGAAAATTCGAGCATCAGGTCGTAGTCGGCGGTATGAAACAGCGGCACATCGTGTGTGCCGCTGATGGCTGCGCTGAGGGCGGCGGCGGCCAGCATCGGCGTCAGCTTCGGGTGCATCGCCAGATTGAAATGATAATTTTGCTCCGCCGACCCATCGGTGTAGGTCACCTTCAGATCCATCGGGGCCATCGGCGGGGCGGGGCCGGTTCTGCCCGCGACGCCCACCGTCTGATCCGCCAGCAGCGTCCCCGTGATCCGGCCCAGCGCGCCGATCTTGAAGCTGGTGTTGAGATTGGCGATCACCGCGTTGATGCGCCCGGTGCCCACCGGCAGGGCGATCGGGCCTTCATTGTTGAACGAATGACCGAAGCCCATCACCCGGTCGCCCACCACTTCGGTGCAGGTGCCGATGGCGGTCATCTCCGAATCCCCCGTCATCAACGGCACCGCCAGCACCGATCCAGGTTCCAGTTTGACGGGGCTGTTCTCCCCATTTCCGCCACCGATCCCACCTGACTGTAAAGCTACCAATCCCGTGCCGCCGAGCAACCCATTCAGTTGTTCCAGCACGCGCGGCGAGAACCCGCCGGTCATCAACGGCGTCGCCAACGGCTGTAGCCGCCCTGTATCCACCCCGAAAAGTTCCGCGTAATTCCCCGTCCGTTTGAACGCCATGCTGCTCGCACCAGGCGACTTCATCTTCTGAAGCATCCCGATGCAATCGTCCAGCGACCACCGCCCGCGCGGCACAGCATCCAATCCACGGGCTTTCAATTTCACACCCGATTCCACCGCCGGTGCGACGGTCGGAATAGCCAGCATGTATTCGATCGGTTGCACCCCGGCATACGGGTCTTTCATCATCGGCCAGCCATACGCGAAGGCCCCGATCATCCTCTCGCGTCCCTGCTCATCCTTCAGGTAAACCGGCGAGCCGCTCATCCCGGCGATGCTGCCGGTGTGCTCCAGGTTGGCCCCTTTGCAGTCGATCAGCACCACGTCATATTTGGGATTGAAATGGTGCAGGATGGAGAGCACGGTCACGTCGAACCGCTCGAGCTTGTCGCCCTTGAAGACGGAGATGCCGTAACCGGTCATTCCCTCTTTGACTTCGGAGACGCGCATATGCCTGACTGGAT
>JANXVV010000298.1 GCA_025351525.1 Humisphaera sp.
TGCACCGGGGGAGGGGATGTTTTGCAGATTGGCCGGATCGCCGGGGTGGGCGAGATTGCCGGGGTCGTTCGGGTCGGTGGGCATCCTGGGTTCGGGGATGATGATCGTTCCGGGGGCGGGGTCTTTGGGCGTGATGCCGCGCCGCAAGGCCTGGGCGTCGGTGATCGTCGGGTCGGGGTCGGGGTTGGGTGGTTCGTAGTTCTGGATGGTTCCCTGGGCGATCGCCATTGTCACGCCGCCACACTTGATCGCCACCCAGAAGCGCGGGGTCGCGACATCCTGGCGGAAGCGCTTGGCGTAGGTGTGGGAGCCGGTTACGCCGAATTCGCCGTTGCCTAGGGCGTGGATCGTGCCGCCGCTTTGAGCGCCGTCGCCCCAGTGGATGCGGGCCTTGAGATCGGCGAGCTTGTTGGCGGTGCTGAAACTGGCGACCCACACGCCGGTGCCGCCGCTGTTGCTGTCGCGGACGACGCAGGGGCCGTCGTAGGTGCTGGCATTGGCGTAAATCGTCACGTTGTAGCCACTGATGATCGACCCCGGCAACACATTGATCGACCCGGTGCCGAAGACGGTGACCTTGCCCACGGTGGTCAGCACGGTGAACAGATGCGCGCCCGGATGATCGAACGCCGGGCTGGGCGGCGAGGAGACGATCCACTTGTTGCTGTCGGAGATTTTAGCGGTTCCGCCCGTGGCGCCACCGAGTGCATAGATCGTGCCGCCGCCCAGCCAGACGACCTTGGGGGGCGTGGGGCTGTCGATGGTGGCGGTATCGGCGTCGGTGAGGGTGGCGACCGGCCCGCTGTACGGCTGGCCGACGCGGGTGAAGCGGTTCACATAGCCGATGATATCGATCTCGCTGCTGGCGACGGCCTCGGAATCAGCCAATGCGATCGTGTCGCCGTCGCCGCCGATCGTGACGCTGAAATAGACATCCTCGTTGCTGTGATACACATTGGCTCCCACTACGCGGAAGGTGCCGGGGGCGATGCGTTGAACCTTGGGTTGCCAGGGGCTCGTTCCCCCGCCCCAGTTGATCGAGGCGCTGAAGTCGCTCGCCTTAACGAGGGGGTTGGAATCCGTGAAGGTGGCGACGGTGCCGTTGAAAAGAACGCCCTCACGGAAATGCAACGGGGCGAGAGAGCCATGGAGGCCGACTTGCGCAACGGCAACCGGCGACGTGCCAGATCCCTGTGCGCCCGAGGCGGAGCGGGTGACGGTGACGACGGCGGAAGCGCTGGTACGCGAGCCGATGGCGTAGGTGTGGGTGCCGGTGACGGAATAGGTGCCGTCCGGGCTAATGGTGATGACGAGGTCCGGCGATGCTCCCGAAGTTGTCCCGATGGGGGAGCCATCGCCCCAGTTGATCGTGGCGGAGTAGTCGGTGGGTTGGCCGTCGGTGCCGGACTGGCTGAAGATGGCGACGGGGCCGCTGTAGATGGTGCCGGCGGTGGCGAGGATGGACCGGCCCGCGACGACCGGCTCGCCGCCGGGGGTGGTGGCTGAGGCACTGACCGGCAGGGATTCCAAGCCGGTGTTGGGAGCGAGGTTGGTCGCCTGATAATAGTAAGTAGTGCCGGGGGCTACGGTGGTGTCGGCGAAGGATGTGACGCCGGTGGCGATGCGGTGGGCGGCATCGAGTGTGAAGTCGGGAGTAGTGCCGCGATAGAGGTTCATCACGCCGTAGGAATCGTTGCCCCAGCCACTGTAACCGCTGTACATGCCATTGTCCTGAACGGCGATGTCGATCTCATTGACGCCGGGGACAAGTTGGGCGGTGATGCCGTCCATGGCTCCGGGTGGGGTCCAGACTTCGAAGCTGCTCCATTGATTGTAGGTGTTTTCGCTGAGCGTGTAGCTGTACCAACTGTTGTAGGCCAGGCCGGTATCGGTGTAGGAGGAGGCGTTGCCGAGGTAGAGGCCGATGTAGCCGGCATTGCCGCCGAACAGTTGAAAATTGAATGTTGGGTCGGTGTTCCAGGTGAGATGGGCGGTATTGCCGATGGCACTTCCGGAAAGCTGGATGCCGGTGACGAGCGTGGTGGAGTCCAACTGATTGCCGTTGCCGTCATAGACCGCGTAGCGATAGACGTTGCCGCTTGCGACAGAGGCATTGGTATCGATGAAGCCTCCACCGATATACGGATCGAGCGCGCCCAGATCGGCTATGGGCGTCCAGTTCCCTATCCCGTCGCCGCGATAGATCTGATAGTCGGCGGCGGGGGGCAACTGATCCACGTAAACCCTTAATTGGCCGTCGCTCGACGGGTAGATTCCGACCGTCAACATTAGTCGCGGTTCAAAAGTCTGAAACGAGAAGGGTTCCCGCTCGCAACTGCGCAAACGATTCCCCCCCCTAACTTACTGAACATCTGCCGCACGGTGGCGTCGACGGCTCGGAAGAGCGCAGTAAGCACGTTACCCATAATGTTCCCTGGTCCGGCGATGGAGGTGATGGACTTTGGTCCCTGGCCGCGTCGCTTACGAGGCGACGGCGACACAATACCGATTGGGGCGAAGGAATGTCAAGGAAAATGTTTGCAGTTCGCGTGAAGAATACGGGGCCCTTCTTTATCGATGGTCCGTACGACCCCTTACACGGCTAAATTGTTAGTGTGTACTATATAAAAACGCCGGAAAACGTAACATTATGTAACATTATGTAACATTCGCCCTTGTTTGAACCTTTGACGGATGGCGGGGAACGGCGATCGGTGAAGGAGGTGATGGGGATTGGGGAATCCGGGTCGTCGCCTGCGGCTTCGATCCCGGCGTGGAAGGGGGGGAGTCGTACCCGTCACGGGCCGACCTTCCCTTCATCCCCTGCACTTTTCGGGGTCTCGGGTCGATCCACTCGCCGGGCACGCGAGCGCAGTTCTTCGATGTCCGTCACACCGCCCCGCTTTTTTGCTTCTTCCGCCGCCGCCAGCGCCGCACGCTCGGCTGCCCGCTGCGTGGCGGCGATCATCTGCACCCGCGCCTTTTCAAACTCCTCATCCGACATCTGCCCGTTCTGATGCAATCGCCTTAAATCGCCCAGCGTGAATCCAATGTCGCCGCTCGGTTCCTCCTGGTCGTTCAACCATTTCTTGACATACGTGACGGCGATGAAACCCCCGACCAACAGGATGACCAGGAAGAACGCCCCGATGAAGACATCGGTAGGATCGCCGGATTGACCGAGTGGCGATAAACGTCCGAATGCTGCGGATGGCGAGTCAAAGTAGATCACAGGGGCCATGCTAAGAATCGCCGTTGGAGTGGTCAATAGTGGGTAAGAGGATCCTCCTGCACTCGCCGACGCAGGGCGAAATGTTTATGCTGTGCCTCCCATGGCTAAAAAGAATCAAACCCCGCCGAAGACTTTTGAGGAAGCACTGAATGAACTCGAGCAGATTCTCAGTGAGATCGAGGGCGGTGAAGTAGGACTGGAAGAAAGCCTGTTGAAATACGAGCGGGGAAATTTTCTCATCCAGCATTGTCGCGGCGTGCTGAACAGCGCCGAAAAACAAATCGAGGTGCTGTCCAAGTCGGCGGATGGGGGCGTGCAGTCCGTGCCGTTGAACGAACCCGAATGATGGATGAATTTCTCCCCTCGCCTTACAAAGCATTTCGCGGTGGATCGCCGCCCGGCAGGGCCCGCCCGACGTTCAGCACCTTGACACCGAAATCCTCAAGGCGCTGAAGAACCCGTTGGCGTGGTGCCTCTGCGCCGAAACGGGCGTACTTCGCGTCCCCGGCCTTGAGCCAGAAGAGTGGCTGAGCCACGACCTCGCCGTTCGTGGCCAGCAGCATCCTGGGGCTTCGTGAAAATGGCTTGTTCGTTTGAATGGATAGCTCAACGCCGAGCGATTCGAGCATCGGGGCGACTTGCGTTTCGAGACGGCGCCTGATGTTCGAGCCGTTGTAAACGAGGCAGATATCACAGGGCTGAACGCCGTCTTCTTCAATCAGCTTTCGGCAGTATTCTCCAATCGTCTCCATCTCCTGGTCGAGATTCATGAATTGGTGGAACGACGGCTTGGGCCCATGTCCTGGGCTTCATCGATGAATAGGGCATCGCAGCGAGGCTTGATGTCCTTGATTGGCGTGCGGCTTAGATAGGCGGCCGCCGCATCGTCGTACTCAAAGCCGAAGCTGGACATGGAAAGCCCGGCTTCGGGGAGTAGAACATCGAGAATTTCCATGACATGTCGCAACGAGACTCGATCCCACGGAAATGCTTTCCCGGCATTCTCCTTCTCCCAAGCCGATTCGATGGAGTCGCCAATGAGCGATTGCAATGAACGGTTGGCAAAGACCCAGCCGCTTCCACTCGTCGTAGGGCCAACTGTAACTGCCCGCATTCACCGTATCGAAAATGACGACATCCGCTTCCGATCCTTGTTGGCTGTGGACGGTCGATGCCGATCACGAGTGAAGGTTATTCTTCGCCAGGAAACCGGCGATCTCTTTCGCCTGCGCTCTGAATGGCGAGATGAACAATCCTTTGGACAAGCGGAGAGTCGGGTCAGCGAACAACCGGGCCAGCACCTTCTGCGTGGCAACTCGAATCCAGCTTCGATTGCCCGGCCCACGCTCTGCCCGAATGGTCGCCCACCAGCACAACCCGACGACTGGCAAGAAGGGAAACTGCCGCAATCGCCGCTCGCGATAAAAGCCCTGCCTCGTCGATGAAGAGGGTTGTAAACGGCGCATAGCCGTTTTCAATTCCATTCTTCACCTCTTCACACTTCAGGAACATTGTGGCTCGAAATGCCGTGCTCACATTGACCCGCACATTCTTGTCCAGAAAATGCTGCTTGGCGGCGTCTCGCATCTGTTGGCGCAGTTCCCGAATCTGATGGCGAATCAGGGCTTTTTCTTCGGAGGTTGGCGTTCGGGCAAGTTCGACCAGGAGTGTTTCGACACGAGCTAAAACTTCGGTCTCCGTGCCCGTCAACATCGCCGTCAGATTCTCAGATTCAAACGGCTGTAATGACGCCCCCTTGCCGATACGCAGGAGCTTTCCCGCGGAAAGTTCTTTATCCGCCACTTCCCGAGCCGCCCGACCGATGGCGAGGGCCGATGCATCCGTTGCCCGGTGGACCCCACAATACGCTCCAACACTTCCCCCACCATTGCCGCATCTTCACCAGGCCGACTTCACGGTAATCGTCTACGTCGGGATGGATTCCACCCTCGGAAGCTGACAGACGAGAGGGCAGCAATTTCCGAATCGTATCAAAAGACGGATCGTGAAATACCGCATTTAAAAAAGCGAGAAACTCAAAGGGACGGACATAGAAAGAGCCGGTCGTAGACGTGGACAAAAGCTGCACGCCTCGGCATCGCAATCGCTTCCATTTGACAGAATCTCGAAACTCACGTCGCACCGCTTCCCTGGCGCCGGCCAATAAAGAGGGGCTGCCTTCAGGAAGGTTGAGGCGAATCGGGAAGCGGGCGTGCCAATCCATCGTCTGCCTCGGCCGTCCATTGTCCTAGCAACGGCGTTCCGGTGTCGAAGGTCAGTCCCCTGCCGGCGGTGCGGCGGCCGAGGACGACCGCCCTCCACAATCCATTTTCGACGCAGACCATTGGCAGCATTCCGGACGGCGGGAATCGAACCCGCACGAGATTACTCTCAACGGATTTTAAGTCCGTAGCGTCTGCCGTTCCGCCACGCCCGGTGCAGGTGATAGCTTACCCGCAAAATGCACCTTTGCACTACTTCATCATTTCATCCAGTGTCGGTTTCACCGCTTCGGCCCAGATGGCGTATCCCTTGGCATTGGGGTGAAGCGAATCGGGCATGATGTCCTTGGGCAGGTTGCCTTCGGCATCCAGGAATTTGTCGCCGATGTCCAGAAACTTCACGGTCTTGCCACCGTCACCCAGTTTCTTGATCGTCTCATTGATATTTTTCAGGCGAGCGCGGAAAGGATCCGTCGCCTTTGCAGAGCGGGGGAAGACCGCCAGCAACAGCACTTTGGTGTTCGGCAGTTTGCTGCGCAAATTCTCCACGCATTTGGTGATGCCAGCGGCGATCTGTTCATCCAGGGCGTTGCCGAGGTTGTTGGTGCCGATCATCAGCATGGCCACTTTCGGCTTGATCGCTTCGACCTCGCCGTTATCCAACCGCCATAAGACGTGCTGCGTGCGATCGCCACCGATGCCGATGTTGTAAGGGTTGTAAGCACCAAAGGCTTTGTCGTAGGTTTCCTTGCCGTTTTTACCGCGCCAGCCATCGGTGATCGAATCCCCGACGAGGAGGAATTGGATGGGGCCTTTGGCCAGGATCTCGGTCTTGTCCTTCAGGAACGCCTCATGGCGTTTCAGGAAGGCATTTTCCGGGCCTGCTTTTCCCTTGATCGCGGGGACCGTCGGATCTTCCATTTTCGGCGCGGCTTTAACCGCCGGCGGTGAAACGGGCTCGGGGGGCTTGGCCGGCACGGGAGTTTCGGCCCATGTGAAGGGGGCCAGCAAACCAAATCCCAGCGACAACAGTAACGCGGTTCGAATCACTTTCATGCAAGGCTCCTGTGAAATGTGGACCGCCGTTGATACTGCGATCCGAAAAAAATGTTGTTTTCGATCGAGGTGGCGTTCTACACCGCGCGCCTCTTGTATTTGTGCGGTTTGGGCACGCGGGGAAGCGTCGGTGTGATCGGCATGATCTTGGGGGGTGACTTCGGGGGCCGACTCGCCGCCTGTTTCGCCAGGGCCTCGCTCACGTAAGAATTGGCGATGGGCGAACGGGTGGAGGGTGACGTCGATTTTTTGTAAGGCATGGCACGCATGGGAGGATCCTGTCCGTGTTACGTCGGTGGTTCGGTCGCGGCGCATTGTATCATGCGACCCTGCAATCGGAAATCACCATTTAAATCGCTCCAGTTCCGGCATCTTCACACGTTATTAGCGAATACTTCATGGAACGAGTGACCGTCACGTCTAAGCTCTCCGGCAGATGATTGAGCAATGAAGGCTTTAATCGAGAATCTTATTTTGAAACGCTTCGACCGCAAGTGCGGCGAGCGATCCGGCTTATGGAGAAAATCAAAACGTTCCTGACCACGAGACTCGGGCGATATCTGACCATTGCCGGCGGGATGCTCGCGCTGGCCTGTCTTTACTATTCGTATCGCGCCAATTTCGGAACCAGCTCCGCGATGGCCCAGTCTCGCCATCGAACATTCATCTGTTCGGAGACGGGTCGCCCATTTGAAATGAACGTTGACGTAGGGATGACCGTCCCCGTCCATTCGCCATACAGCGGCAAGGACACCGGCTACCCGGCGGAGCTTTGTTACTGGACCGCCGACGGCAGTGCAAAGACAGTCCCGACTCCCGTGCTGCTCAATTTGGTGGTCGGGAAAAAAGGCCCGACGTTTTGCCCGGACTGCCAACGTTTGGTCGTGGGACATAATCCGACTCCCACCGAGGGAGGCAAATCCCCGCCGACAGAAACGGAATATCGTCAGAGACATGCCAATGCGCGCTGAAAAGAAAACCCTATGAACTACTATAGAACCCGCCTCATAAAATATCCCGTTCTTCGTCGACGATCTCCCGGTCAGCACGGCTTCACGCTCGTGGAGCTGTTGGTGGTGATTGGAATCATCGCTCTGCTGATCTCCATATTGCTACCCGCGCTCGGCAAGGCCCGCCATGCGGCCAACACGCTCGTCTCCCTCTCGAATCTCCACAGCATCATGCAATCGGTTCATGTCTATGCCAGTCAAAACAACGGCTACTTCCCCGGCGGGGTTCATACCTCGGCCCGATTTTTGGAGGGCAATAGCGGTTTGAGCTATGATGACAGCAATTGCCCATCGGTCGTCCAGAGCTGGGATTGGCAGTCGCCGATCGCGGATGCCATGGGCCATGACTTCAATCATGGTCCTTCCGCCAGCGACCGTCTGGAGAGATACCACAATTTGATCAACTACAAAGTATTCCAATGCCCGGAGAATCAATTCCTGGCCGGGCCATTCCTCGGCAGCGTGATCAAACCGCAGGTCGAGATCATGAACTCCTATGTCACGGCGGCCATATTTCATTACAAATCCGGCGCGGGTGGACCTACTCCCGGTTCTCGAGCCGGCGTGGAATTGTCCGCGACCTTTAACCAGGTACCCACCGGTTATAGCCCGCAGATTTCAGCGGTGGGGCCGGCAGCGCGAAAAATCTTCATCGCCGACGGTGCCCGCTATTCAAGCCTGGGAGCCCTTGCGCCGGACGTGGATCTCAGCTACAAAGCCGGCTACGGCGGGGCGTATGCGGACGTAGGCTCATTCTCCAAATTCACCGCCTCGTGGGGACGTGGAGCGATTCCGGGCAACGGGACCGGTTTCATTCCGTTCGATTTGCGCAACTACGCATTCCGCCATGGGAGTGATGGAACCCGTAACTCCGGGGCCTACCGATTCAACGCCGCCTTCTTTGACGGCCACGCCGAAACCATGGATGACTTGACCGGATCAAACCCCGAACTCTGGATGCCCACGGGAACCCTCATTCCCAGCTACGCCTCCGAAGTATGGCCCGATGTTGTGGCCCGGTGGCCGGCCAATAGGGGATCGGATTATGTTGCGCCTTAGAACGGGCATGAAATAATTTCAGTGTCTGGTACTCCACCCATTCTAATAGTGTGGCACCCCGCGCCGCTATAAAATTGGAAGTTATTGACGTTCCATTCCTTCAAGAACCAGGCGAGATGAAGTAGCTCCGCTTGATATCCTACGGGTCATTTTTAATTCAACTTAACGTCTTATTAGCAGGTTCATCATCGCGGGCAAATGCTCGCGGTCTACCTTTCCATTTCGTGATTCAGAAACTTCCCGTCCAATTGCGTCCAAGTTGTAAGTAGGCGGTTTGTTACCGGCCATACGCAATCTCGCCTGGAAGAACCGTCCTCCGATGGGGGACATTTTGAAGGAGAGAGAATGAGAACCAGTTCCCGTAACAATATCGTCGCCCTGGCGGCCGCCGCCGCCGCAGGTACTCTACTGGCCGAATCGGCCCACGCACAGTTTCAGTCTCCCCTGACCTTGTCGGCAGGGAGCGCGGTGCTGATTCAAAAGCCGAACAACTTCTACAGCACCACCGGTCGAATCTCCGTGGAAGGCACGGCCAATGGTGCCTTCGCAGACTACGCCGTCCTGGATTTCGATGCCAGTTCAATCTATGCCATGGGTAGCTCGGCGGGATCGATCAGCAGCTTCGGTCTGACGCTGTACGATCTGGGCAAGAACGTGACTCCATCGACCGGAACCAGTCCTGACACATTTGCCGTCGCCGGTGGTTTGAACTTTTATCTCTCCGGCAATACGAGCAGCATCAATTCATGGAGCCTGGCGACCAATTCCGCCGATCTAATTGGTAACCCGCCCAGCGCCCCGGCTCTGTTTTCCCTCGGCTCCCTGAATTACACCCCCGCGCCGGCCACTCAGACTACGGCGCAGGTGTTCAACTTGAATTTCGCCAGTTTCCTGAACAACACCGCGACGGTAAACGGCAGCAATGTCACCGCCGCGAGCTTTATCGCGAATCAGGTCAACAGCGCAGGTAAGCTCCGAATCATCATCGCCCCGCAGTACACCGGTTCGGGAACCGTGAACGCCAAGGTTGCCGCCGATCTGGTGGGGACGGCTCCTGGAGTCGGTGTCTTCGCCCCGACCTTAAACGTCGGTGGTTCCACCGGAGCATCCTTCGGCTCTAACAATGCGGTGATCAATGGCGTTGCCCTGGATAACAGCAGCACGAAGACGCTTGCCCTTCCGGCGATCGACCGCCTGTGGACTTCCGGATTTGTCAGCACGAATTTGAACCTCCGCTCGAGCGGCGACACCAGCACGGCGCACTACTCGGCCCTCAATAATACGGGCGCGGGCTTTAACAGCGTGTCTCCCCTGCCGACCGGTGATTCCTCGGCTACCTTCACCCTCACCGCCGGCGGGGCGGCTCCAGGGTCTTTGAATTTCACCGGTCAAGTCGTCGTTCACAATCTGGACAATCCGAATGATACGACGAATTTAGTGGTCACCCAAACCGCCAATCACCTCATCAGCTCGAGATTCGTCAATAGCCTTGAAGGCACAGCCCTCTCCACCGTTGCCGGTGTGCCGCTCAACGGCACCAACAGCGGCGTGCTCAAGGGCTCTTCAATTGCGGGCAAAATCGATTTGACCACCACCAATAATCTGGCCAACAACGGTTCGAACTATCTCAGCCTGCTTTCTCTTCCCGCCAACTATACTCAATTATTGACCTACACCTCCGGCACGAACGTGATCGGACAACTGCAAGTAACCAGCGGCACCAACGCAACGATCTTCGGAAGCGGTATCAACGAAGATGGGTCGACCGTCGCCAGCGGCACTGAAGTTGCCAACCCGAATGTGATTTTCACCGCCGGCAAGGCAGGGTCCTATCAGACGAGCAATAAGTTCATCGGAAGCAGCAGGCTCACGCTGCAAAATGCGGATGTTCTCACGGCTATCAACCCCGCCAACGCTGCAACCTCTTTCGCAAGCGTTGTCATTCAGGCGGATGTGTATGAGGCTGGATTCGTTTCCTCGTCCGTAACCAACCAGACTCCGCTCGTTTCCCGGATCACCCTCACCAACGCCGCTCCGACTTCTAATGTCATCGGGTCCGGCACCAGCGCGGTGCAGATCGGGCTTCGAGCGGCTGCCGTCGTCAACTCGATCTCCCAGACTTCCCAGGCAGGGTTCAGCTTTGACAGTGGAATCACTCCCGGCTCGCTCCTTTCACCAGGCGTTCGGGCTCCAGTTGGCACTAACACCGGCGTACTTTTTTCAGGCACCGGGGCCGCGACGGCCACCTTCAACTCGACTGCGAAACTGAATGGCACCTATAGCGGCACGAACAGCTATTCACTCCAGCACAATGACCAGAACATCGCCGGCACTACTGCAAATGATCTGGGTGTCGTTAAGGCCAGCTACTCCGCCACCGTCACCGGCAACAGCGGCGACGGGTCGGCCAACATTTTGCCCGGGCAAACCTACGGCAGCATCGCCTCACCCTACTACATCAACCGTGGCGTAGGCAACGGTGCCAACACCACCGTTTCATTCCTCGGTGGCACCGCAAGCGCCAACAACACCGTGGCCGTCGCCTTCGGCACCAGTTCTTCAACCCGCGCCGCCGGCGATAAAGCAGCTCTCACCGGAAATGGAACCGATAAGTACGTTGTTCAGTTCAGCTATGATCCGACCGTCACCACCAATGCGCCGGCCCTTGCTTCCTATGATGGCAGCAAATATGTAAACGCCACCCTGGGCAGTTCCGACGGCGGGGCGTCAAGCACCGAGGTCAGCGGCGCCTATGCAGGCAGTGTCACCCTCGGTCAGTACGGTATCGACACGACCAATCATGTGGTCTGGGCCGTAGTCGATCATCCCGGCACCTTTATGGCCTACAATCGCGCCGCAGGTGACACCCGCTTCCGCGGCACGGTCGACAACACCGACATCCGGCAGATCATTCAGCGCGGCTTCTACAACGACGGGCAAACCACCCACAAGTGGTCCGATGGCGATTTCACCGGTGACGGGGCCGTCAACAACATCGATATTCGCGCCATCATCCAAGGCGGGGCCTACAACATTGGGAATTATGACGAAGTCAGCCCCAGCGTCGCCACTCCCTCGCTCGCGGGTCGCGAAGTTACCCCCGCCGTCACGACGATCGGCACCCTGGGCAACGGGAAGAAGCTTCACTACACCTACGACCCGGCCACCGGTGACGTGAAGGTGAAGTTCGACGGCGTCACCGGCAACGTGCAGGAGTTCGACCTGGTCTCCGCCGCCAACCGCTTGATCCCGACCGCCGCCAACCCGATTTTCGCCTCGGGTTTCAGCACCAAGTCGATCAACGAGCTGGATGCGCTAATCAACAGCGGAACCTACACCGACGGGACGGACCTGGGCTTCATCCTGCCGGCGGCATTGACGAACTCGCAGTTGACGAGCGACCTGACGCTGTCGTTCAGCGTGCAGGGCGTGAGTTCGCCGCAGGGCAACGCGGATTTGTTGATCGTCGCGACGCCGGAACCGACGACGCTGTCGCTGCTGGGGTTGGGAGCGATGGGGTTAATGGTTCGCCGTCGACGCGTCGCCGGTCCTAAGCCGGTTTGAGCGTCAAATCGGATCGATAAGATAGACTCCGGTGCGGGTCGGATGGTAGCCAAGGCATGGCTACCATCCGGCCCG
Source organism: Humisphaera sp. (assembly GCA_025351525.1). Lineage (GTDB taxonomy): Bacteria > Planctomycetota > Phycisphaerae > Tepidisphaerales > Tepidisphaeraceae > JANXVV01. The sequence continues at coordinate 12,219 of JANXVV010000298.1, forward strand.
CATTTTGTTGCGCTCGCGCGTGATGGTGATGGCCAATCGGGTGGTCATGCGATGAATCGTCGCAGGGGAGTAAAACAAATAAATGCGGGCGCGAAGATGCAAAGATGCAAAGAACGCAAAGTAAACGCAGAGAGACAATCGGGCGCTTTGCCTCCGATAAGTCACCGGCGATTACGGTTGCCGCGTAGTACTTCAGTATAAACCGGCGACATTACCGGTCATTGAAGAAGCGTCTCGCCATTCCAGTTGGACCAACCGCTAATGACCTAGTGATCGGTTTTGGCGTCATAGACGTTGCAAATCTATTTTTAGTCGTTCAGTCGCCACCCATTGCCTCCGAAATAGATCGCAGTTGCCGGATTTTTTGAATCTGGACAAGCTGCGCTGGCAGGACGCTGGAGAGCGTACCGGGCAGGCAGGGTGCCGGCGAATCGTCGCGGCTTGTCAAAAGGATTCTTGTCGCTTCACGCTCCAGAAGGCCAGGTGCATCCGTGTCCAAGCCCCGTTCGAATCAAAACGTCAATTCCGAAAATCGCCATTCCCTTCTCAAGAAGAAGACCAAACGGCAACAGGCGATCGAGCGGGTGATGGAATCGCTCGAAAGCCGAATGCTGCTGAGCGTCAGCGGCTTCCAACCGGCGCTGAATTACGGGGCCGGCGTAGGCCCGAGCGCCGTCGCCAAGGGCGATTTCAACAGTGACGGCAAGATGGATCTGGTGGTGGCCAACCAGACCGGCAACAACGTGAGCGTTCTTACCGGTAACGGCGACGGCTCGTTTAGTACGCCGATCAACTACGCCGCCGGCAATGGCCCGCGGGCGGTGGTGACGGGCGATTTCAACGGAGACGGCAAGCTCGATATCGCTGTCGCCGATGCCGCCGGCAACAACATCAGTGTACTCATCAACAACGGTGCCGGATTCAATGCCCCGGTGTCGTACAACGTGGGCACCGATCCCCTGGCAATTGTCGCCGGGGATTTCACCGGGCATGGCAAGACCGATCTGGCGGTCGCCAACTATCAGGACAATACGATCACCGTACTGGCCGCGAATGGCGACGGTACGTTCGGCGCGGCGCAGACATTCAGCGTCAGCCCGGCGGTGAACGTAGGCACCGGACCCAACGCGATCGTCAGCGGGGATTTTAACGGCGATCACAAGTTGGACCTGGCAGTCAGCGATGCTGGCGGCGGCGTGAGCATCCTGCTCAGCAACGGCGTCGGCGGCTTTGGCGCGGCCCATGTATTTGCCGCCGGAACTACGCCAACGGGATTGGTCGCGGGGAACTTCAACGGCGACACCAACCTCGATCTGGCAGTCGTCAATGCAACGGGCGGCAACATCAGCGTGCTGCTCGGAGCAGGCGATGGTAGCTTCGCAAGCCCCACCAACTACGGCGCCGCCACCGGGCCTTTGGCCATCACCGCCGGCGATTTCAACAACGATTCAAAGACCGATCTGGCTGTTGTCAACACCGATTCCAACAGCGTCAGCATTCTGTCGGGTCGGGGTGACGGCACGTTCGGAACGGCCACCAACAAGTCGGTCGGCAACAACCCGCAGGCGATTGTGGCGGGAGATTTCAACGGTGACGGTTCCAGCGACCTGGCCGTCGCCAATCAGACCGATGACAACGTCAGCATCCTGCTCGACAAGCACATCACCGTCACCGGGTTTGCGCAGAACAGCCATGAGGGTGAAGCACTGACGGGCGTGACCGTCGCGACGTTTGTCGACAGTGAAGCGGGCACCGTCGTCGGCGATTACACCGCGTCCATCAACTGGGGTGACGGCACTGCGGCGACGGTCGGCACGATCACCTTCGGCGGCGGACATTACAGCATCGCCGGTTCTCATACCTATGCCGATGAAGGCGTCTTTACCATCACCTCCACCGTGCAGGATACGCTTGGCACCACCTCGCAATCCACCGCTCAGGGCAAGGTGCGCGATGCCGCGCTTGCGTCCGCCGGCGTGGTGATTGCAGTGAACGAAGGGGCCAATTTTAACAGCACCGTGGTTACGTTCACCGATGCCAACACCGCCGCCCCGATCGCGGATTTCACGGCAGTCATTGACTGGGGCGATGGCTCCAGCAGCAACGGCACGGTGGTCAGTGACGGCGGCGGCGCGTTCCACGTCAACGCCGCCCATGTCTGGCATCATAAGTCGACGCCGGCGGTGACGGTCGTCATCCGCGATGTCGGCAGCTCCAAGTCGACTTCAACCTACACCGCCACCATCGCCGATGCGCCGCTGACGCCCTCGGCCGGCACCCCGCTCTTCACCGAAGGTACTTCCGCGGCTCGCACCATCGCCACGTTTGTCGATGCGAATCCCTACGGCAGCGCGGCTGAATTCAGCGCGCAAATCCACTGGGGTGATGGCTCCGCCGATACCGCCGCCACGATCTCCGCCAATGGGTCAGGCGGATACGATGTCGTCGGCACACACAATTACATTCACTCGGGTAACAAGGCGGCCAGCGTCAGCATCGTGAGCGTGGACGGGCAGACCGCAAGCCAGAATGTGACGGTTGCGGTGCAGAACGCCGCGATGGCCGCGACGGCCACGGGGCTTCAGGTCTACGAGGGCATCCCGTTCAGTAATGCTCCGGCCGGTCACTTCACCGATGCCAACCCCGGGGCCACCGTCGGTGACTTTACCGCGACCATCGACTGGGGTGACGGCACCGCGCTCGATCACGGAACCAACATCACCGTCGATGCCGGCAACCCCGGTTTCTTCGTCTCCGGCAACCATACCTACCTTCACGGCAGCCATCCGAACGTCACCGTTACTGTTCACGGCAACGGCGGAACGACTGTGACCGCCTCCGCCACGGCTCAGGTTCTCAATCAGGTTTTGAGCGCGTTTGGTCCGTTCCAACCCGTCGTGAATCGGACCACGCCGGGCGAACTCTATCGCGGGGTCTCCGGCGCGTTCAACACGAACAGCAATCCCAATCTCGGCATCATCTCCGCGTCCGGCGCGGGCGGTGTCACTTACATGGCGGGCAACGGCGACGGTACGTTTCAAACCGCAGTGAATTATTCGATCGGCCATGGGCCGATGTCGGTTGCCGCCGGTCGATTCGATGCCGGTGGCACGCTGGATCTGGTTACAGCCAATACCGGGGGCGGAATCTCCATTGCCCTGGGCAATGGCGACGGCACCTTCGCCGCCGCCACCGATCTGGCTCTGTCCGGCGATGTACACGACGTGGTCGTCGGGGATTTCAATCACGATGGAAGGCTCGATATCGCCACCGCAAACTATGCGGCGGGGACGGTCAGCGTTCTCATGGGCGCGGGTAACGGCACGTTTGCCTCGGCAGTCAACTACAACGTCGGGAACAACCCGTACGCGCTTACCGTTGCCGACTTAAATGGTGATGGCAAGGTGGATCTTGCCGTTGCCAATCACGGCGATGGGACGATCAGCGTACTGTTGAACAACGGCGACGGTACGTTTGCAACGGCCGTTACGTATGCCGTCGGGGTGAACCCTGTCGCCATCAAAACCGGCAATCTGGCCGGGGACGGGAAGATTGGTTTGGTCGTCAGCAACAACGGCGACAACACCGTCTCGGTGCTGAAAGGCAACGGCGATGGCACGTTCGTCTCCGCCGTCACCTATGCCACCGGCCTCGGCACGCAGGACCTTGCCCTGGTGGACCTCTATGGCACCGGCAAGCCGGACATCCTCACCGCCGATGAAGGGGATGGCACCGTCAGCATCCTGCTGAACAAGGGCGATGGAACTTACGCTCCCCAGATGAAGATGCCCGCCAACCACGGAACACTGGGCCTGGTAACGGGTGACTTCAATAGCGACGGCAAGACCGATCTGGTCGCCAACAGCTTCAATGTGAATCGCGCCAGTGTCTTCATCAGCAATGCGGCCCCGGTCGCGGCGGTCGAAGGCACGGCGTTCAGCAGCACCACCGTCCTGATGCACTTTGCCGATGCAAACACCTCGGCGGTGGCGGCAGACTTCCCCACCGTGTCGATCAACTGGGGTGATGGGCAGATCGGCACCGGCACCGTGGTGGCCAGCGAAGGCGGTGGGTTCGATGTGATCGGCGGCCACTCCTACGATCATGCCGGCAAGAAAACCATCGTCACCACCGTCACCGGATCGGGCGAGGGTGTGGTCACCGGGGCAACCAAAGTCAACATCGCCAACGCGGCACTGAGTCTCACTGCCAATACGATCGCTCCAACCGAAGGCAGCACCTTTAGCGGTAAGGTGGCCCACTTTACCGATGCCAACGCCGCGGCTTCGGCGATTGATTTCACGGCCGGCATTGTCTGGGGTGATGGCTCGACCACCACCGGGACCGTAGTAGCCGCCAACGGAGGCGGGTTCGACGTCAACGGCGTTCATACCTATGCCGAGGAAGGCACCCCCACGGTCAGCGTCACCATCACGGGTCTCGGTGGCGGAACCGCAAGCGGCAACGCGACGGCCACCGTCGCAGATGCAGCTTTGCATTCGACCGGCGCAACGATCACCGGCGTCGAGGGTAGCGCCCTGACCGGCGTGACCGTCGCAAGCTTCACCGATGATGATCCGGCGGGCACCAGCACCGACTACACGGCGGTTATCCATTGGGGCGACACCACCACCTCCGCCGGCACCGTTGCCGCGAATGGTCACGGAGGTTTCAACGTAACCGGCACGCATACGTACCTCCATGCCGGTGACAAGCCAGTCTCGGTGGTCATCACCGATGCCGGTACTGCGACCACTACCGCCGGTCCCACGACGGCCACGATCAACAATGCCGCCGTCAACGCGACGGCGGGTTCCTATACTTCGGTTGAGGTGCAAAGTCACAGCCAGGTGATCGCCACGTTCACCGATGTCAACACCTCGGCCATCGCCGGTGATTTCACCGCGACGATCGACTGGGGCGATGGAAGCGCGGCAGACCATACCGGCGTGATCGCCGTCACAGAAACCCCCGGCACGTTCAGCCTGACAGGGACGCACACCTACGCCGTCAACGGTGCCAAACCGATCTCGGTTACGATCGGCGGTGCCTACGACACGGTGGCCACCACGACGTTGACTGCGGCGGTTGCGATCAATCCCACCATCGTCGCGAATGCGATTGCACCTACGGAGGGTTCCAGCTTCAGCGGGATCGTCGCCCACTTCACGGATGCGAGCAGCATCGCCACCACCACGGACTTTGTCGCCACCATTGTGTGGGGTGACGGCGTCACGAGTTTCGGCACGATCACTTCCGACAGCGCGGGTGGATTCAACGTCGCCGGCATTCACACCTATGCCGAGGAAGGTACGCAGAACTTCACAGTCGCCATTATCAATAGCCATGCCACCGGCGGCACGGCCGCCAACGGCAACACGGCGACCGTCGCCGACGCCGCGCTTCATTCCGCCGGCGTTGACATCACTGCCACAGAAGGCACCGCGCTCACGAGTGTGGTCGTCGCGGCATTCTCCGACGATGATCCGGCAGGCACGATTGTCGATTACTCCGCCACCATCCAATGGGGCGATAGCACTACCTCTGCCGGGACGATCATCTCCGACGGCAATGGTGGCTTTCTGGTGACCGGCACCCACACTTACCTGCACGCCGGCGATAAGGCGGTCTCCGCGGTCATCACCGATGTCGGCACGGCTACCACCACCAGCGGCCATTCCCGCACACTGGTCAACAACGCGACAATCACCCCCACAGCCGGCTCGTTCACTTCGACCGAAGGTGTCAGCACCAACGGAACCGTCGCCACCTTCACTGATCCCAACACCGCCGCTAGCACCGGAGACTTCTCGGCGGCGATTCTCTGGGGCGATGGAACCTTCGACGTCGTCACCCCCACGGCCACCGCGACGCCCGGTCTTTTCAACGTCAACGGCACGCATCTCTACAAACATGCCGGCACACAGCCCATCCGAGTCAATATCAACGGGGCGTACGGTCAGGTTGCCACCACTACCCTCACCGCCACGATCAACAATGCGACCATCACGCCGGTTTCCGGAACCTTTGTTGCGACCGAAGGCAGCGGCTTTACGGGCGCGGTCGGACACTTCAGCGATCCGAATGTCGATGCAGGCGCGGCTGATTTCTCGGCTTCGATCAACTGGGGCGATGGCACCACCACGGCCACAGTTCCGGGCGATATTGTCTCTGATGGCAGTGGTGGGTTCCTCGTCAACGGCACACATACTTACGCTGAAGAAGGCCCGGCTACGGTCATCACCACGATCACCGGTCTGGGCAATGGAACCGCCACTTCCGTCTACTTTGGTACGCTGGCGGATGCGGCACTGACAGTCAACGGGGCGAATATCGTCGGCATTGAAGGCACTGGCTTCACCGGCGGGGTGGTCGCCGGGTTCACCGATGCCGATCCGAGCGGCACTCTCAGCGACTTCACCGCGACAATCAATTGGGGGGACGAGACCAGCAGCGCCGGAACCGTGACCGCGGATGGCCATGGCGGTTGGACTGTCGCAGGCGACCATCAATACGCCGTCGCCGCAACCTATACCGTCACCACCACCGTCAATGATGCCGGCGGTGCGACCCAAACGGGCATCGCATCGGCGACCATCGCCCATGGCACCATCGTGCCCACCGGCGTCAACGTCACCGCGATTGAAGGCACGGCCCTGGCAAGCACCACGCGGGTCGCCCAGTTCAGCGACACCAATCTTTCCGCGGTGGCCGGCGATTTCACTGCAACGATCGACTGGGGCGATGGCACCACGCCGAGCACGGGTAGCGTGACTGCGAACGGCAATCACTTCGATGTGACTGCATCACATACCTACAATCACGCGGGTAGTAGGCTGTTCACGATCACTATTGCCGGTGCAGGTGACAGCAAGGTGACCAGTGCCACCGCGACGATCAACAACAACACGATCGCCATCACGGGATTGGTCAATACGGCTGTTGAAGGCACGGCGTTCATCGGCAATGTCGCCTCCTTCACCGATGCCAACACAGCGGCGGTCAAGGGCGATTTCACTGCAACCATTGATTGGAATGATGGCTCCGCGCCGACGACTTCCACGGTCAACGACAAGAACGGCGGCGGATTCTTCATCACCGGCACTCATACCTACACGGCTCCGGGAAGCTACGCTCCGGTGGTGACCATCACAGGTGGAGCCGGACAAACCTTCAGCGGGTCGGCGGTGCTGGCCGTCGCGGATGCGACGTTGAATCCCTCCGCCGTCACGATTCACGCCACGGAAGGCACTGCGTTCAGTGGCATTCTCGCCAGCTTCCAGGATCAGAATCACGGTTCCGTCCTCGGTGATTTTACCTCGACGATCAACTGGGGTGATGGCCAAACCGATGCCGGCACGATGGTCGCCTTGGGTGGCGGGCTGTTCAATATCACCGGCAGCCATACCTGGACCAGCGCAGGGAGCCGAGCCGTCATCGTGACGATTCACGATGGGGGCGGGGCGAGTGCGACCGTCACATCAACCTCCATCGTGGCTGATGCGACCCTCACCGCCACCGGTGTTGCCGTTGCGGCGGTGGAGGGTACTCCTAAAACCAATGCCCTCGTGGCTACCTTCGGCGATGCCAATCCCCTGGCCGTCGCCGCGGAATTCACCGCTACGCTTACCTGGGGCGATGGTTCCGCGACCAGCACCGGCACTGTCACTAAGAATACCGTCACGGGTCGTTTTGAAGTGACCGGTAGCCATACTTACAGTCATGCGGGTACCAAGGCAATCAGCGTGGTGATCACCGATGTCGGTGGTGCCATTGCGAGCGCCGGTTCCACGGCTACGATCGCCAACGATACGCTGACCATCACCGCCGGAACGATGAATGGCGTTGAAGGACAGACCATCGTGTCGACCATCGCCCACTTTTCCGATGTGAACGCCTCGGCGGGCGCAACGGATTTCTCTGCGACCATCAACTGGGGTGACAGCACCACCAGCGTCGGGGCCATCAGCGATGGTGCCGGCGGTGGGTTCGACGTGCTGGGCGGGCATGTCTACAATCACGCCGGGCCTCACACAGTCACGGTTACCGTAAATGGAAATGGTGGCGGCTCGGTCAATACCACCGTCACCGCCCATGTCACCAATGCCGCTCTCGCCGGTACGGGCAAGACGGCGACTGTGGTGGAGAATCACCTGCTGAACGGTGCCCTCCTGGCGAACTTCACCGATGCGAACACCCATGCGTCGGCGATCGACTTCACGGCCACGATCGACTGGAAAGATGGATCGGCGATCGACGGCGAAACCACCGTCACCGCGAACGTCAACGGCGGCTTCGATGTGGCCGGTACACACACCTATCTTCGCTCCGGAAATAAAGCCCCCGTCGTCACTCTGCACGGTATTGGCAGTGGATCGGCCACCGCCACGGGTACGGTCCATGTCACCAACGATACTCTGACGGCCACGGGGATCGTCAATCTCACCGTCACCGAAGGGGTGCCTTTCAGCAACGCTCCGGTCGCGCACTTCACGGATGCGAATCCGAATGCAACGGCCAGTGATTTCACCGCGACGATCGACTGGGGCGATTTCCTGGCGATCGACTCCAACACCCACATCGTTGCCAATGTAAACGGTGGTTTCGATGTGCTCGGAGACCGAACCTATGCCCATGCCGGCAACCGACCGGTGACGACCACGATCACCGGCAATGGGGGGGGAAGGGCGGTCGGTGTCGGCACGGCTCACGTGCTGAATGCCGCCCTGACCTCGACCGGTAAGACACTTAATGCCACCGAGGGAGTGGCCCTGGGCAACGTCGTCATTGCCCACTTCACCGATGCGAATACGTTGGCGGGCGTTGGTGACTTTACGGCTCTGGTGGATTGGGGCGATGACAGTGGCGGCGGCACGGGCACTGTGGTGGTCAATGCCACGGGTGGCTTTGATGTGATGGCAAATCATACGTTTAACCATGCCGGTGACGTCACCTATGCCGTCACGATCCGAGGCAACAGCAACGGAATCACCACCCCGGTTGGCACGGTTCACATTGCCAACGCGGTGTTGACGCCGAGCGCGACGGCCTTCACCGTCACCGAGGGTTCTGCGTTCACCGGTCAGGTCGTCGGTCACTTCACCGATGCCAACACGCATGCTTCAGCGGGAGATTTTAACGCCACCATCTTCTGGGGTGACTCATCCCCGGCGGATACGACGGCCACCATCGTTGCCAACGTCAACGGAGGTTTCGATGTGGTCGGCGGACATAACTATGCTCACGCCGGTGACAAGACACTCGGTATCCAAATCACCGGGGCCGGCGGTACGACCGTCTCGACCCCAAACACGGCGCACGTGCTGAACGGCGTTCTCACACCGACCGGCTACCCCGTGACTTCCATCGAAGGTGCGGTCTATACCGGCATCGTGGCCCACTTCACCGACGCCAACGCAGCCGCACTGGCCGGCGAGTTCGCGGCGGCGATCAACTGGGGCGATGGCACCACCGGTGCAGGCACCCTTGCCGCCAATGCGAATGGTGGGTTCGATGTTACCGGGTCGCACACCTACAACCCGCAGGGGACTCGGACGATCACCACGACCCTCACCGGGCAGGGTAACGGGCAAGCCGTCGCGATCTCAACGATGGTGGTGCTCGATGCCGGGCTTACCGCCACCGGCAACACGATAACCGGCGTGGCCAACGTAGGCCTGAACAATGTGGTTGTCGCCGGCTTCGTCGATGCCAATCCATTGGACAACGCCGGCCATTTCAGTGCCACGATCACCTGGGAGACGGGTATCACGTCGACCGGCACCATCGTGCAGACCAGCGCCGGCCATTACAATGTCACCGGCAGCCATACCTACACCGGCATCGGCAGCCAAACCGTCGGTGTCTTCATTCAGGATGCGGGCGGCAATATCGCGACGGTCAACGCCACCGTGAACGTGTCCGGGCCGGGGCTCAACGCCTCATTTACACCATTCGTCGCGTCGGAGGGCACGGCTTTCAGCGGGAAGCTGACCCACTTCTCCACGACGCTCGGCGGTGCAGTGGCCGGGAACTTCGCGGCGAGCATCGACTGGGCCGACGGCACCACCACTGCCGGCACCGTGACCGCCAGTGCGGGCGGTGGGTTCGATGTGAGCGGCGGACATACCTGGCGGATCGGCGGTTACAAGCCGGTCAGCGTGCGAATGACCAACACCGGTTCAGGTGGGTACATCATCGCGGGCGGCAACAACTACGTCGGCATCAAACCGCTAGCCGCGACCGGGGCCCTACTGAAGGCCACGGCCAAAGTATCCTTCGCGGCGGCCGTCGCCAACTTCACCAGTGCCAACGCACTCGCCATGGTGGGTGACTTCACCGCGACGATCCTCTGGGGCGACGGCACCAGTTCCACCGGAACGGTGGTGGCTAAGTCAGGCGGTGGATTCAGCGTCCTCGCCACGCACATTTACGCCACCAGCACCACCTTCACCGCGAAGGTGACGATCAACAGCATCAGCGGTGCCACCGTCGTCGCCACGACGAAAGTCGCAGTCGCCAAGGGTGTGGCGTCGAAGGGTCCGAAAGTAGGCGGCGGGCATGGCGGCCCGCCACCGACAACGCATGGTGGTCATCCGACCGTCAAGACCACGAATTTCGGTGCCTGGGAAAAACCTCAGCAGTTGGGTCATGGGATCTGAGTCGCTGAAGGTTGGAAGTAGATTAAAGTAATCAGGCCACGGTCGAATCCTCGACCGCGGCCTTTTGCTTGGGTAGATGCTTGCTGGACTTCAAATCCATCCGTCGCGCTGTAAAACTAAAGCATTTGTCACGTCGTCGAGTTTTGGAGGGCGGGTGTCCTCACCCGCCGCCTACGCAGACGATCCGGCGGTCGGGGACGACCGCCCTTCAGAATGCCGCTACATCCATCTGCAAAATGCTCTAACGCTACGCCTCTGCCGCCTTCGCCGCGCCGATCGCCGCGTGGAAGTCGGTATCTCCGCTGGTCAGTGTCCAATTCGGGCGAGCGATACAGGTGAGATGAATTCTGATCGCCTCTTGTAATTTCACCAATAGAGGAGCCAAGGCGTTGCCGACTCCACCGGCGAGGCAGACATGATGGGGCCGATAGATCGCGTGACCGATGCGAATGGCCCGCGCCAAGGCAACCAGCGGAGGATCGGCTATCGACAGCTTCGACAAACCTGCGAAAAAATTGTCGCCATATCGACGACGAAGCGCCTTGGCACCGAGATAACCTTCCAGGCTCCCCTGTCCCCCGTCCGGCCCGATGATCTCTTCGCCTGCGACCGAGACATCCATCTGTCCGAAGTGCCCGGGTGAATCCCCATCGACGTGCAGCGGACCGCCATCGTCTCGCACCGCTGCCCCAACACCCGTTCCCAGCACGAGCAACAGCAAGCGACCCGAAAGAGTTCGGGCGGTGTAAATGTCTCGCGCTGCCGCTTCGGCATCGGTGAGCAGGATGGCTTGAGGGAGATTGGGTTTGATCGTTGCCGCCAACAGAGTGTCCAGCGGCTCGCCTACCAGACCTGGCAGATGAACCGACAGAGCCACGCACCGGTTGGCATGATGGAGTATTCCCGGCACGCACAATCCTATCGCCTCAACCTCCGCAGAGTCTTCGCCAACGGCTTCTCGTAACACTTCAACCAGTTCATCGCGGCCAGGTCGGTCGTACCGACGGCTGCGACGGGTCCAGACCGTTTGCCCATCCCGCCTCGCCGCGAGTTTGATGGAGCTACCTCCGATATCGATACCGAGGGAGTTCATAGCCGTCTTTTCCAGTCCCCTCCCCCCTGGTACTCCAGGGGGGAGGGTTAGGGTGAGGGGTCTTGACTGTATGCAGTGAAATAGACTCATTCCTTAATGATCTGACTACGAAAAACCCCTCACCCTAACCCTTCCCCCGGAGTACCGGGGGGAGGGGATCGGATCATTCCGGTCATTTCATTAAAGCCCGCGCGCCTTCGATCAGGTAGTCCCACTGCAGCGCCGGTCCCGGGTCGGATTTGCCGGCTTGAATATGGTAATGACCCAATACGCCCTGATACTTCTCCAACTGTTCCTCCGGCAATTTATGGGTGATCAGATGGTGGTCGGAATCACGCGGATAGTCGCAGTGCATTTTTGGGAACACCGTGCAGAGTGTTGCGGTCAGATGAATCAGTGATTGATATTGCTGTGGAGTCAGATCGTACTGCCGCAGAGTGTGACCCTGCACCTGCCCGACAATCGCCTGCTCGCGGGCCGGGCGGGCGATGAAATTCGGGGTGCGTAGGTATTTGCCGCTGCCGAGCGACATTGGCACTATTACCCGCGTGTGTCCCTCGGGATCCTTGCGATACCAGTCGGCGAGCGGGTTCTTTTCATCTTCACCGTAGGCCCCGATATTGGCAATCTCGATGCCGATGGATCGATCGTTGCTGACGGTGGCATGCCAGGCGCGCTCCTTCAAATCCAGGGTCTGATAAATCGTGCCATCCAGATCGAGCATGAAATGAACGCTTAGATCGCGATAGTCGTGGAGAATCCTGAAGCACTGTCGGCTGGTGCCGCAGACATCGTAGTGCAGGACAAACTGGTCGACCTTCTCCTGCAAAAGCGGCAACGGCCACCCGCCGCCGCGTACTTGGTCGAGCTGGTCGGGTGTGAGCGGGACACGCCGTAAGCCGTAGCGGTTGGGGGTGCGGAGTTCCTTGACGGCCTTACTTGATTCCGACCAATCCGAATCAGCCATGGGTACAAACCGTCGCTCGACGCGATAGCCGTCGAACCCGCCGGGATCCATCCAGGTGACTACCGGCGCACCGGTATGCACCAGTTGCCCGCAGACGACAATCTCATCGCCCGAGCGCCGCAAGATCTGTCCCGTCTGCGGAGGAGGATTATGGGGCGTACAACCTGTAAAAGCCCCGACACAGACACACAGGCAATTCACGACATACGATCGATTCCACACCATCGCGCTCCTCGGTTCGGTTTGAATCATCTTAAGTTGTTTTCATTTGGTGTCGACGGTGAGAGGGGCGGGTTTAGTTCGTAACATGGGCTACCAGCCCATATTTTTGAATTTAAACACAAAAAAGCATGGGCTGGTAGCCCATGCTACGGCGAACCCGACCTTGTTCCTAAACAAGGTCTTAAAGAAGGAGCGTCAGTGTTCCGATTTCCGCGAAATCGATGGCAGGGTGTGGACGCAAACCGTCATCCCCCATCGTTTGCCGCCTTCACGTTGGTCGAACTGGTGCTCGTGATGGTCATCATCGGGACGGTCGGCGCGATCGCGTTGCCGCGCTACGCCCAGGCGATCTGCCATTATCGGCTCAGCAGCGCGCTCAACCGGATGGTCGCCGACATTGATGCCACCCGTTCGCTGGCGATGGCAACGAACCAGAAACAGACGATCACCTTCAATGCCGCCGCCAATACTTACGCGATCACCGGATTGGCCTCGCTGGATAACAAATCGCCATCCTACATTGTCGATCTGAATGTAGAGCCGTACAAGTCGGATTTGACGGCTGTAAGTTTCGGTTTGTTTCAGCAGACCCTTTCCTTCGATGCGTACGGATCGCCGGACAATGCGGGTTCGATCGCTCTCGCATGCGGAGGTGTTACGAGATGGGTGTCAGTGGATGGCAACACCGGAAAGGCGTCGCTGCCATGACATGCAACAACGGCTCCTACCGCAGTCGCAACCAATCCCGCCATTTCGGGACATCGGGCTTCACGCTGGTCGAGATGATGATCAGCCTCTCAATCGTCTCGGTGATCGTGCTGGCGTGTGGGTCCGTGGTCGCTCTGGCGGGAAAGTCAATCTCTTCGACGGCGACAAACGGGGCATCGTCAGGATCCTCACTTACCGCCGTCTCAACCACGCAGGTGGCGGCCATTCGCAGCGCTATGGACCTAGTGACGGCGGAACTGAAAACCGCGCTCAACATCAATTCACAGACCCCGACTAGCATCTCGTTCACCGTTCCCGGCCGCGGCGCCAATACCGGAACGGAAACCATCACCTATTCCTGGGCCGGGGCCGGTCAACCGCTGATGCGAAAGTACAACAGCGCCCCGGCCGCCTCAGTGGCCGACGGGATCCGGAACTTCAATCTGAATGTTCTCAATCGAACGACCGGGCAGCTCCCGCCGGTGGAAAGTGCCGAGCAGTTGCTCGCGTCGTATACGGGAGCGACGAACGGCACGACCAATCTGTCCACCACCTCCTGGGAGAGCCAGTACTTCAATCCGTCGGCGGTCATGCCGGGCAACGCCATCTCCTGGAAAATTACCCGCGTCCAGGTCCTGCTCAAACGTAGGTTGGCCGGATCCACCGGAACCGTCACCGCACAGATTCGCGCCGTTGACGCGGCCAAGAAACCAACCGGGGCCACCCTGACCAGCGCGAATGTGAATGTCACCACCATTCCAACGGTGAATACCTGGGTGGATATTCCGCTCACTCCGTTGGCCAACCTGGCCCCCGCCACGGGGATGACGTTGGTGGTGACCTCGTCAACGGGAACGTCGAACGCGATCGTCTACGGGTATGCGGGAATTTCACCGGTGCCGACCACCACCTCGGAATGCTACACCACCGACGGCAGCAGCACATGGACCACGCCCTCCGGGGCGGCGGTTGTCGATTTTCGGGCGTACGGAACCATCACGACGCAACCGTAATTGTTGGAAAAGTGGTTTATTCTATGAATCATCGCCGCGCCTTCACACTGGTGGAATCCATCGTCTCGATCGCCGTCGTCGGGCTACTACTCGCACCGGCGGTGCAGACCATCAGCGCAGTCGCCCACACACGCGGCGCATCGACGGCTCGGCGGCAGGGGGCCGCGCTGGCCAAGGAACTGCTCACCGAAATCATGCAGTGTAACTACGTCGCGCCCGCCGGAATCACCGACGGCACCACCCGGCTGACCTGGGTGGTCATCGGCGATTTCAACGGCCTGTCCGAAAACCCTCCCACCGCGCGCGATGGAACCGCACTAACCGGCTGGACCGGTTGGCGGCGATCGGTGCTGGTGGAACGAGTCGACCCGG
Organism: Humisphaera sp.; assembly: GCA_025351525.1. Classification (GTDB taxonomy): domain Bacteria; phylum Planctomycetota; class Phycisphaerae; order Tepidisphaerales; family Tepidisphaeraceae; genus JANXVV01. The sequence goes on from JANXVV010000298.1 coordinate 27,255, forward strand.
CAAGCCCCGGTGGTGCCGCCGTCGTCACGGATCTGGGAATGAATCGCATCACCGTCACCGTCGCCAGCCCTGCCGGCGCGGTGTCCAAACTCGTGGGGCTACGGGCGGCCCAAGGGTCGACGGATCGCCAATCCCCCGCACAGATCACGTTCCCCAGTTGGATCGACATCACCCTCGACGGGGGTGGCACGGCCAAGGCAATGTCGGGAGTCAACTTTGTCAACCAAGTGCCTTAAATGATCGAAGGAGCCATGTTCTCAACTCATTCCAAAACACGAAAGTCCCACCGCCGCGGCGCGGTTTACGTCTTGGTGCTGGGCATGGGGATGCTGGTCTCCGTGATGGTCATGGGGGTCTTGATCAACAACCGTGTTCAGATGCGCGGCACGGCCCGGTCGAGCGATTCACTTTCCGCCGAGGCCCTTGCGGAGTCGGCGGTCGATTATGCGATCGCCACCCTGAATGCCAACGCCGGTTGGCGGACCGCCTACGTCAACAATGTCGAGTCTCCCACCGTTGCCCTGGGAGGCGGGATAATCTCCTTCAAGATCATCGACGAAGTCTCCGGCAACCTGACCACCACCTCCACCAATCCCGTGCGGATCTACGGCATCGGTCGATACGGCGCAGCCACGCGGGTCTACAGTGTGCTGGCGGAGGGGAAGAACGCACTGACCTGTCTCAATGTCGCACTGATGGTGGGTGGGAAGATTGCGGAAACGAACTCCTCAAACCTACAGGCTTCCGGCTACACTCTGGCGACCAACAGTACATTCACCGGAAACACTTCCGGCGGCGGTTCGACGGTCAATGCCAATGTGGAGGCCGTGGCTACGATCACCCCGAACAGTGCGACCATCAGCGGCACCTCTACCACCGGGGTTGCGGCACGCATCATGCCCGCGCCGACGGTGATCGATACCTACGTGAGCATGGGTACGCCGATCAATTTCAGCTCCATTCCCGGTGGCACGATCCGCAACGTCGTCATCAGTCCGGCGTCAAATCCCTACTCATCGACCGCTGTCAACGCCAAAGGCATCTACGTCATCGACTGCGCCGGCGGCAATCTGGTTATCACCCGCTGCCGTATCGTCGGAACGCTGGTGATCCTGAATCCCGGAAGCGGTTCCAGCATCGGTACCGGCGCGGGTGCATCGGACCAGATCAATTGGGCACCGGCCATGTCGAACTACCCTTGTCTCCTGGTAAAGGGGAATATGACCCTCGCCTGGTCGGATGGATCCGGATCGACAATGAATGAATGGGATCTGGTGGGCGGCATCTGCAACTTCAACCCCCCGGGCACACCCTACCCCTATCCTTCCGGCACCAGCGATTTCTTGGTTTTCGATACCTATCCATCAGTCATCGTCGGGCTGGTCTACGTATCCGGGAACGTGACCGGAAACCAAAACTATCCGGCAATTGACGAGCTGATCGTCGGCGGCACCTATGACCCGGTTCGAGACTCCGTCACCCTCAGCTACAGAGGCAACTACCTTGCCAGCCCACCCCCCGGGTTTCGCGGCGGCGGATCTCTGATCACTGTCCCCGCCAGTTGGCGATGGCAACCGGTTCCTTAAGGAAATGATGGAAATATCTTCCCGGTTTTCAACGGTGCGGGGTGCCACAGGTCGCGGTACTCCGAGACCTGTGTCTTTCGGCCAGGCCGGCACAGGTCTCGGAGTACC
>JANXVV010000308.1 GCA_025351525.1 Humisphaera sp.
CATCCCGTACATGGAATCCGGAACGGAAACAACCGGGAAGACCGGGGGGGTGGCATTGAGTGCGGTGTAGAACGTATTTTCAACGTGCGATCGCGAGAGGTCCGGATTGATCATGCTCCCCCCTCGATACGCCAGCGCCGCCTGGTCTTCGGGGCCGAAGGCGCGGGTTCCGGCCGGCGTGGGCAGGCCAAATCGCTTGCCGCCGGCACCGGCGTTATAGCGGCCGGTGTAGGCGAGGCGGCTGGTATACTGGCTCCACAACGCCTCGGCGGGAGTTCTGAACGAAAAGTCCCCTCGACTTGCGCCGGCCTCGTTGATGGGGAGCGTCGGAGCGGCGGTGAACTGGTTGAGCCACTCTTTCATCACGGAAGTGCCGCCGGTCGATTCCATTTCCGTGAAGCCGCGCGCCCGCTGCATCGTCCCTTCCGCATCCACCGCTCCCGGATGGAAGTTGTTGGAGTCCACCGCGGTGGCCGTGCTGACCGACGGTCCCACATCGCTGCCCGGTTTCCAATGGGCATTGATATTCAACCCCGAAGAATTATCCACCACCCGCACGGCATAGTAGAAAGTCAGGCCGTTTAAGGGTGTGGGATTGATCTGAATCAGCCCGGCATCGGCGACGCCCGCTCCGGAGGCATCGGCGGCGAGGTACGGGCCGTTGGGATCGATGTACAAATTGGTTGTGCCGCCGATCGTCTCGTAACGGTAGCGATTGAACGCCGGGAACACCCGCGTGCGACCGTACAATTCTTCTGAAGTAGGAACGGCCCCCCCCGCTCCCGCCGGATATTTCAAGGCGATATTCGTCGGCACCATCCAGTAGTTGTACTGGGCCTTCATGTCATCATCGGCGCTCCACTGCAGGATGGGATATTTAAGTTGGGGCGACGCGAATGGCGGCACTGCCAGAACACGTGGCGAGGTGAAGGGAGTGTCGAACAGAGTCCCTGAACTCGGGCGGCTGATATTCCGCCATGCCACCTGGCGAGCCAGGGGAATTTGGGCGGCTCCCGCTCCTGTGATGGGGATCGCCGTTCCTGCGGTTTTGATCGAATTGAACGGCACCGCAGTCTGGTTTAAATACCCGTCCGTCAGGGGCAACGGATTCGTGCCCGGCTGAAAATAGATCGGGAAAAACTGTGGGGTTCGATTCGCCAGATATCGTGTTGGTTCCGGCGAAGGCGCGCCGGGTGACGGAAGCACCACAATAATCGGCGGAGACGCCGGCGGCGGCGGCAATGAGCCGGAGACGCCCGTCTGATATTCCTGGTCGGCCACAATCCGCTGCTGGAGCGCGTCGACCTGCGTTTGCAGCAATTCAGTCAGCGTGTCATCCAGGGAGGCTTGAAACGTCAGCGGCGCGCTGCCCAGACGATCCAGCCTGGCGGTGGAAACGTAGGCGGTTCCCATCAGTGCCAGCAGCACCAGCAGCGCGACGACCATGATAAGGACGGAACCCGGCCGCGAGCGGCGGAAACGGCGTTGGATCCGATCCAGCACGGTCTCGAAAGGCCGCGCGAGTTTTTTCAGCGAGAGTTGAAAATTATTCATGATAAAACCTTCCGCGCAAAAGCCGCGGTGAATTCAGCGATTCTTACGGGGCAACGTGCGGCAAATTAAAGATCCACTCGACGGTCTGGCCATCCTGCAACCGGCCATTGGGATCGTCAATCCGCATCGTGATCCGAACCATCCAGGGCATGAAGGAGGCGGGGTAACGCCCATTCGGGTGAGTGGCATCGGGAGCGCCAAGTGGCCGATGCGTCGCATCGCCGGCATAATTGACGTCAGCTCCACTTGGGTCCCAGGCCAGATCTTGCGGACCCCAGGCACAGGTATAGGAATCCAAACGGGCCAAAGACGCCCGTGGAAAACTATCCGCGCCGATCTTTTCAAACGGCAGATGCGTGATGGCGGGCGCTGGTGGCACCAATGCGGCAGCCATCGTCGCCAGATGCCAGTTGACCGGATGAATGACATGGGGATCGGGAAGCAACCTTGGCGTCGGCACCTGATCCGGGCTGCCGTCCGTGCTGCGGGTCATTCCGTACCAGCGGATCTTCTTAAGCGGGAGAAACCTGGCGGGTCCTTCTTGCGCGTAGACCACGTCAAAATCGATGACACCATCCGAAGCGGCATCGGTCACGACGCCGAAATCGTTCGCCAAGAACGGCGGATTGGGAGACGAACGAAACGCCGGTAGCGTCCCCACATCATTCTGGGTGAAGTAATCTCCCGCGAACTCGACGCAAAACTGGCTGCAACCGCTCACGAACATCGGCGCGGTCATGGCCTCGTCAAACGTCATCGAAGTCAGATTGCTCGACTTGCTGATCCACGGCTTACACGCGAAACGGAAGGCATCGTCGGGACGAAACGCGCCCAAAAACGCGTTGGTCAACGTAGCGGGAAGTATAGGATTCGGATACGTGGCGGTGTTTTTTCCTGCTACCAGCGGGATGTACCAGCGCTCTTTATTAGCCGACTGGAAATTGGCGACTTTGGTCTGATAGTCCCGCAGCGTCGTTCCGGCGAGATCCAGTCGGCTGTCCTGAACCG
>JANXVV010000356.1 GCA_025351525.1 Humisphaera sp.
CTTTGTGATCGTGGGCGTATTGATAACCTTCCCCATGCCCGAGCTTTTCGGCACCGGCGTAATGCGCATCCCGCAGATGTTTCGGAACGGGCAGCGTGCGGCCTTCGCGCACATCTTTCATCGCGGCCCAAATCGCCTTGGCCGACGCGTTGGATTTGGGGGCGGTCGCCATGTAGATCGCCGTTTGACCGAGCGTGAGTTGGGCTTCCGGCATTCCGATCCGCGCGACCAATTCGTAACAAGCCGACGCGATGACGATGGCCTGCGGGTCGGCGTTGCCGATGTCTTCACTCGCCAGAATCGCAATGCGTCGCGCAATGAAGCGCGGGTCTTCACCGGCTTCAAGCATCCGGGCCACCCAATACACGGCGGCGTCCGGATCACTGCCCCGCATGCTTTTGATGAGCGCGCTGGCCGCATCGTAATGCTCATCGCCCGTGCCATCGTAGACGATCGCCTTTCGCTGAATGGATTGCTCGGCGACGTCGAGGGAGATGAACAGAGGACTGAGTGCTGAGTCCTCGGTCCTCCTCATCGACAGCACCGCCACCTCCAGCGCCGACAGCGCACGGCGGGCGTCGCCATCACTCATCGTGGCCCACAGGTCCATCGCCTTCGGGTCGATCTCGATCGCCATCTTGCCGTAACCGTTTTCCGGATCGCCGATCGCGCGGCGAACCAGGCTGCGAATTTCCTCCTCGCTCAACGCCGCGAACTGAAAAATCTGGCTGCGGCTGACCAGCGGTGAATTGATCGAGAAAAATGGATTCTCCGTCGTTGCCCCGATCAGTATGATCTGCCCGCTCTCCACATCCGGCAGCAGAATATCCTGCTGTGCGCGGTTGAAGCGATGGAGCTCGTCCAGAAACAGCACGGTCCGCTGGCCGCTGTTACCGAGCCGCTCTTTGGCGGCTTCGATGATCTGCCGAACTTCCTTCACGCCGACCGAAGCGGCGTTGACCTGCTCGAAATGACACTCCGTATGTTTCGCGATGATCTGGGCAAGAGTGGTTTTGCCGGTGCCGGGCGGGCCATAGAAAATGACGGAACTCAACCGATCCGCCTCAAGCATTCGGCGGAGTAATTTGCCCTCTCCCAGAAAATGCTGCTGCCCCGCGAACTCCTCCAGCGTGCGCGGGCGCATCCGCACCGCCAGAGGGGCCACACGGTTCAAATTCTTCCGACGCGATTCATGAAAGAGGTCCACGGCGACATCATAGCACGCTCCAAGCCGGGGTGGAGCCAGAAGCGCACCGCCCTGCGCAACCCCGGATCGCCTCGACCCCGGGAGACGAAGAATCCGGGACTGCGCAAGGCGCTGCGCTTCCCGCTTTGTCCCGGCTTGGAATAATAGTTACGTGTCACGGATCGTGGGAGCTCTGCGGCTACCGTTTCCGTTGAAACGTAAGTTTCCAATTATTTGCTTCCGAGATTACATTTTATTACATTCTGGGAAAGAGTCAGGCGGATCGCAGTTCATCGCGGAATCCGGGCGACCAAAACTTCAGGAAGAAGAGGATCTTTATGAATTGCAGCTCCTGCGCGCACGAGTTGCCAACGGCAACCGATCCGACTGAGCGTTTTCTCGTTTGCGCCGAGTGCGGGGCCAAAAATGATTTGGCGAGCGTTGAAGACCATACGATGGCGGTGCCGAGTGCCGCAAAGGTAAGGCCACCGTCGCGGCGATCGCAGATGATGAATCTGGTCGGCAGAACGCTGGGCAATGGAATGTACCGCATCGATTCGGAAATCGGCGGCGGCGGGATGGGCAAAGTCTACTGCGCCACCCAACTGCGGCTCGATCGCAAAGTAGCCATCAAGGTCTTGCCTCCGGAATTGACCGAGGATCCCAGTTTCGTCCAGCGATTCAAGCGAGAGGCGACCGTTCTGGCCAAGTTCAGCCACGCAAACATTGTCCCGGTTTTTGACACGGGCGAGGAAGAGGGAATTCACTACATTGTGATGGGGTATGTGGAGAGCGCCGGCGGCAAGGCATCGACGTTGCGGGATCTCATTGACGCCAATCCGCTGGAAGTCGATCATGCCGTGCGGATCATGGAGCAAAATCTGTCGGCGCTTCAGTATGCGCATGAGAAATCGATCATCCATCGGGATATTAAACCGGGCAATATTCTGATTGATGCCCAGGGCAATGCGCATCTGGCCGACTTCGGAATTGCCAGTTCGCGCGGAGCCGCCGGCGATCCCAATCTCACCGTATCCGGTTCGACGCTGGGGACGGCCCGTTACATGGCACCCGAGCAGGCGGAGTCCGCCAGTTATGCCGACGCCAGGTCCGATGTGTATTCGATGGGGCTGGTTTTCTACGAGATGCTGATCGGTTACGTGCCGGAAACCAAGACCTTTCTACCCGGAACGCTTCTCACCGGCCGCAAACAGAGCAAGCCGTTTATTCTCCCGAGCGCGTTCAAACCCGGACAGATCGATGAGCGGCTCGACCAGGTGATATTGCGATCCATTCAACCGGATCCGGACGATCGTTTTCAAAGTGCGGCTGAAGCGCTGAAGGCACTGTCGGAAGCGGTGGGCGGAGGTGGCGCTTCGCATCGGCGGTCGGTAAAGCGGTCGCGACGACTTATACCCTTGGCGGCAGCAGTGGTTTTGTTGGCGTGCGCGGGAAGCGGAGCGCAATACTACCGGACCATTCGTGGCCGCATTCCATCGGATTTGCTTAAGGCGTTGGACACCGGCGACACCGCCGCTGTCGTCGCGCTGGTGGATAAGCAGCCGGACCTGGTGAATCGCGCGGACAAAGAGGGACTGACGCCTCTGCATCATGCCGCCGCCGAAAACATGTCCAAAGCGGCCGATGAGTTGATCAAACTCGGAGCCAAGCTCGAGACGCAGGATGGCAAGGGTCAAACGCCTCTTCATCTTGCGGCGCTTAAAAACCGGTCGTTGTTGGTGGTGCTGCTTCTGGGGAAAGGCGCGCGTCAGGAAGCCCTCGATCACACGGGCAAGACACCTCAACAGTTGGCCAAAGAAAACAACCTGGACGAGGTGCGGCGAATTTTCGAGCGCGCCGACTTGATCCGGGCGATCAGCACCCATGACAAATTGATGATCGATAAGCTGATGCAGGACGATGACAAGCTCGCTCAAAGTGCCAGCACCGAGGGGTGGACCGCGCTGCATTTCGCCACCTACAAAGGCGAAGCCTATGCGACAAGTACGCTCTTAAAACTTGGCGCGCCTGTCGATGCGCAGACGACGCAGGAATATGTCTTGGACGTACGCTACGAGGCGGGTCGCACCCCCTTGCTTCTGGCGAGCGAATTTTCAAAGGAGATCGGGGACTATGCGGGCGTCATTCAACAACTGCTGGATAAGGGCGCGGCTCCCGGTAAGGCCGATGCCAAAGGCCGCACGCCCCTCCATTATGCCGCAAAAAATAACGACGCCGTGATTGCTAAACTGCTCATTGCCAAGTTGCTGATCGCAAAAACGTCGCTCGATGGTCGGACGATGGAAGGGGGTATGACGCCGTTGCATATGGCTGCCCAGGCCGGAAGCGTCGAGGTGGTGAAACTGCTCCTTGCCGACTCCGCCGATGCCATGTTGGCGGATGCGAAAGGCTCGACATCGCTTCAACTGGCCGCGGGCGCGGGTCACGGGAAGATTGTCGATCTTTTGTTGACACGGCAGGGGATCACGAATGACGATCGGATGGCGGCTAGAAAGCTGGCGTTGGACAACAAGCACCCGGAGGTCGTCGCAATCTTGGACCGGTGGTGGACCAACGAAATTCTCACCCGGGTTGAGTCGTCGGGAACCGACCCGGTCAAGAGTGTCACGGAATTGCTGATGTGGCCCGAGCGAAAGTTGGCGGACGTAAAATCGAGCAATGGCGGGTCGCTGCTGGCGGTCGCCGTGTCGACGACCCCGCCCACTGTCGATCTGGTCAAGCTGTTGATCAACGCTGAGCCGACATTGGTCGCACAAGCGGATGCGGCTGGCGAAACCCCGCTCTATCTGGCGGTGCGAACCGGCAAGAGCGATCTGGTCGGGATACTGGCGGACAAATTGGAGGCGAAATCGATCGCAATGGATGACAAGCGGGGCCAGCGACTGCTCAACGTTGCCGTCAACGGCGGGCGAATCCCGATCGTCGAGATGCTGGTAAAGGACTACAAGCTGCCTCTGAATGACGTTGACAACAACGGCCAGGGTGTCACGCCCCTGCAAGTGGCCGCGGCACATCACGATCATAAGATGGTGGACACTCTCTTACGGCAAGGTGCGAAGGCGGATGCCAAGGCGCTGGATTCGGCATCCACGCCAACGGCGCAGTTTCCGGAGGGCGGCTTCCCCGATGAGGCCATCAGGATTCTGGGCGGGGCACTACTGGCCGATCAAGTTCAGGATCCGAAGACGACTGCAAAATCATTGACAGACCTCCTCTCAAAACTGGACCAACTCAAGCTGGATCTGCTGGGCAAGCCGCTTGCCAATGGGCAGTTGCCGTTCGAGGTCGCCCTGCGAAGTGGAAGCGTTGACGCGCAAACGGTGCTATACGCCACAGTGAAGAAGAAAAAGTATCTGGATAAACAGAATGCCTCTGGTGAAACCGCGGTGTATGTGGCGGCAGTGCTGGGGAAGGCAGACGCCGTGCAGAACCTTCTGGATGAAGGCGCGGATTATAAGAAAAAGGACAACGCGGGCCGCACCCCCGAGGAGGCTGCAGAGGCGGTTTCGCAGACCAGTACGGAGAAAGTGCTGGCCGATCATCGCAGGATGGACGAAGCGAAAACTGCGGCGGTGAAGCAAGCGACCGCGATTCAAGCGGCGGCGACGCAGGCGGCAGCGGAGGCAGAACGCCGGAAAATGGAAGGAATCCAAAAGGCAGAGGCGGACACACTGGACAAAATCGACAAGTGGTTTAAGAGCAATTGTACGGGAGAGAAAATAAAGGGTAAGGAAGTTTTCCTGGACGGAACGCCCTACTACGTGTTTACGGGAACCGGAGCTGAACTGCTGATAATAGATCAGAACAATCCGAAGATGGGAACGCCAGGCTGGTGTGAGTTTAAGGACGGAGTTTTCCAAGTATATGCGGGTAAACCCGGTGCGCCGCAACAGCGTCCCGTGCCTCGGGGGAAACTTGTTCTGAAGGACGTGGACCAGAAGACTGGCCTGGAAACATACATATGGAACCGGGAGAACGGTGGGGTCGTTTCCCTCTGCGTCAATAACCCAAAAGCGGAGAAAATTGACATCGGCGGCGACATCCTAAAAGGTGTTCTGGATGGCCTAAACAAGCCCAAAAGAAGGTGAGCAAGCCATGAAGCGTGCGGTGCTAATCAGGTGGCCGCGATTTTAAGTCTCAGCCGGCCGCAGCGTCTAAGGAAAATCCAAATGATTGGCCCCATCACCTTGATTGTCACCACCGGCTCCTCCCGCACTGAAAAGCGGATTGAGGGCCCGCAACTTGAGTCGTACACCATCGGACGCGGCACCGAGGCCATGCTGTTTCTCAATGACCCTGGCATCAGCCGCAAGCACTGCCGCATCTACACGGTAGAAGGCGCGATCCTGATCGAGGACACCGGCAGCAGCGGCACCTGGGTCAACGGGGAACGACTGACGGCGGCGGTGCGACTTGCAGATGGGGACGAAGTGCAGATCGGTGGCGTTCGCATCGAAGTCCACCTCGAAGCCGAACGCGCCGCGGCGGCGGCTGAAGCGACAATGGCCGTCGCCCCTCCTCCGCGCGCTCAGCCCGCGCCTCCCCGCGCCCAGCCCGCCCCGTCTCATGCCCAGCCCGCAACGCCCCGCGCCCAGACTGCGCATCTTCCACCCTTCCGCGCACCGGCCCGCGCCCCTCTGGTAAACGCAGACATGACCATCGCCCGGCCCGGCGGCGCATGGACCGGCTCCGACCCGTTGATGGTCGGCCCGCGCGACGATCTACCCGCCGATGCCGATCTGAAAGACATCACCATCGAGTTGGATCGCGAATCCGTGGTCATTGGCCGCGATCAATCCAGCGATGTCGCACTCGACAACCTGATGATTTCCCGCCGCCATGTGAGCCTGAGCCGTGTCAACGGCCACTTCGTCGCCGAAGATCTCGGCTCCACCAACGGCACCTATCTTAACGACCAGTGCCTCACCGAACCACGCCAACTGACCAAAGGCGATTTCCTGAGTGTCGGTCCCTATTGCCTGGTCTTCGACGGAGCACGGCTGATTTCAGAGCACCCGGAAAAGGGAGCGGAGATCACCGTTCAAGGGTTGTGTCAGGAAGTGATCGATCGCGAATCCGGACGCCCCAAATTGCTGCTGTCGGATGTCAGCCTGACCATCCGCCCACGCGAATTCGTGGGATTGCTTGGCACTTCGGGGGCCGGCAAATCCACCTTTGTGGGAGCCGTCAGCGGAAGGCGTCCGGGCAGCCATGGGAAAATCCTGCTCAACGGTGAAAATCTCTACGCCCGCTTCGACGCCTTCAAGGCGGGCATCGGATTCGTTCCGCAGGATGTCATTTTCCATGACTCGCTTCCGCTCATCGAAGCCCTTCGCTTTACAAGCCGAATGCGGTTGTCCAAGGATGCTTCCGATGAAGAGATCGAAGCCAACATCACCCGGGTGCTCAAGACGGTGGGATTGGCGGAAAACGGCGCGACGATCATCAGAAATCTTTCGGGCGGGCAAAAAAAGCGCGTCTCCATCGCGATGGAATTATTGAGCCAACCGCGCGTTTTATTCCTCGACGAAGTGACCAGCGGCCTGGACCCGCGAACCGAAAAACAAATGATGAAGCTGTTCCGGGAACTCGCCGACAGCGGAATCACCGTCATTTGCATCACCCACTATGCCAACAGCGTGGAAATATGTGACCAGATCGCCTACCTGAACAAGGGGCTCTTGACCTTCTACGGCTCCCCCGCGCGCTACAAAGAATACTTCGGGGTCGATCACATCGAGGCCGCCTACGACAAAGAAGATGAAAAAACGCCCGTCCAATGGCAGACCGACTTTCGCAAGTCAAAGGCTTTCGAGGAAGGCGTGACGCTGCGCGATCAGACCGGCACGGGTACGCACACTGCCCATCGCCCCACCCCCGTGTCGCGCCGGATTGACTGGCCGCAATTGCAACGGCAACTCAATGTGCTCATGCGGCGAAATGTGCGAGTTCTGTCCATCGACCGCCGCAATCTGATGCTGTTGCTCGGCCTGCCCCCGATCACCGCCATCCTGTTATGCATTCTCAGTTCCTCCATGGACGTGCCGGCCCATGTCTTCAGCAGTGAAACGTTCGGACTCTGGATGCACAAGCAGAAAATCCTCTGCTTCGGGCCGATCATCATCATGTTTCTGCTGAGCATGTTCGGCTCCGTGCGCGAGATCGTGAAGGAATTGTCCATCTATCACCACGAGCGATTCATCAATCTGCGAATCATCCCCTACCTGCTCAGCAAACTCGCCCCGCTGGCGGTCATCGGCGCGATCCAAACTCTCAGCGTGGTCCTGATCATCAACGGTTTCGCCGACATGAAGGCCGGCGGCATTTTCACCCAATTCATCACCTTGTTCCTGGTGTCCATGTGCGGATTGCTGGCGGGACTGGCGATCTCCGCCTCGGTCAAGAGTTCCGATTGGGCCGTCATGCTGATGATCGGCGTGGTGATTCCCCAGCTACTGTTCGCCGGGGCGCTGGTGCCGGTCAAAGGTGCATCGGCGTTCATCGGCAAGGGATTCATCAGCGCCTACTGGGGACTCGAGGCGCTCAAATCCAACGTCGAAAATTACTACGTCGACAACCATGTCGGATACTACCCCCTGCCCGGACGTAGTCAGGGATGGGGAGTCAGCACCTCAATGCTGTTTGTTCACATGATGGTGTTCGCGCTGCTCACGTTCTACCTGATGGCGAAAAAGGATGGGCCGGGGGCGATGCAGAGGATTGGTCGCTCACTCGAAATGATTGCCGAGGAATTGCGGCTGAGATTTGCGGCGGCAAAAATGGCTTCGAGGCAGTCGGAGGATTCACGGGCGTTACCAAGCCACCGGAACAAACTGACGGATCCTTATCCCGCACCCATCATTCCACCCAAAGAACAAAGCGACATGGTTTTCGCGCGGCGAATACCGGTGCCGGACAACAGAATTCAGAAGAGGTCTTCAATGCCACAGAGCAGCAAGTTCGATTTTCACGGAAGCGGGATTGGTTATATCGGGCAATCGATCCTTACCGTCATCCTTTGTTTTGTAACCCTCGGCATGTTCACTCCGTGGGCCTTTGTCATGGGGCAGAAATGGCTCTGCCAAAACACCACGATCGACGGGAGACAGTTGACATTCAAGGGAACGGGGGCCGGCTTCTTTGGGCAGTTTCTGCTGATTGTTTTTCTCACCCTTGTTACTTTTGGACTTTACATCCCCTGGGGGTTCTGTCGCATCATGCGATGGAAAACGCGAAATACCTACTTTGCAGGGATTGGCGATAACGAACAATCCGGTGCTGCCGGAGAGCAGTGGGCGTCGCCCTCGCTCAGTCCACCATCGCTGGTGAATCGTCCGTCGTAACTTCATCCGAAATTTACCGAAGCGTTGGCTTGTGATCCACGATTTGAATACCCGGTTGAACAGTCTTCAAGATCCAAAGGATCTGCACCATGTCTGCCCCGGCCCCTCTGACCCACCGAAGGCGATTCTTTGCACGGGGCATGATCGTGCCCGGATCGGCGATCATCGGTGTGCTGATCGCCGCCTTTCTCTGGCATGGATTCGCCGGACCGTCCCGGCAAATGGGGGCACCGCAACACGTAGCTTCAGTTCTGCCTTCCGCTTCGCAAAAGTCAGCCGAGATCGACCGATTGCTCCAGCTTCATGCAACCGCCTTCCAACAAATGGAGGGGCTTGGAAACGTCTTGGGCAAAACGTCTGGGCCGTTGGCATCCGTGGCAGGTCTTGGCCCGGCGATCGAACAGATCAATGCCTTCCGCAGTCGCACCTTGACGATTGGCGTTGGAAAACTCGCCAGGGAGGTCAATGTCTGGAGTGCGATCTGCAAGGTGTCTCCCGCCGCAAGCGCCTTGGATATGACTCTCACCGAGCTAACCGCCGTGGTGGAACGATCCAAAGTGCTGCTGGAGTTCTGCAGGGAATACGAATCCACCCGATCGCGATTTCATCAGGCCCTGGACCAGTCGCAACGCAATCCCACCGCCGAAAATGTTGCGGCCTTGGGAAAATCGGCAAGCCATTTCAAGATCTGCGTTTCAAGCACGGATAGCCATCTGGCGATCCTGGAGGCGAAGTTGGCCTCCGTTTATAAAGCGCTCGCAACCTCCCGCAGGGTTCTGTTGAGCATTGTGAATTCATCGATCCGGCCGAGCGCTCAAACATTGGGCGGCCTCCTCAATCGCCCCGTTGCCGTCACGGAATCTGCCTCCGGCAGTGTCATCCAATATCGAGTCGGCCTGACCGAAGGCATGGGCGCGCTGGCGAGCGTCGCGGACAAAGCCTCCGATCCGCAAAAAGAGCCATCACTCGCTCGTTGACCGAATTGGAGTAACCATCTGGCGTTCCCGGCTGCACTGGACACGATACGAAAATTGAGGGATGACATTTTTAAGAGGATCGTGGTAGGGTGCGACTAGGCTTGCGTTACTCCAAGTCCTATACTCGAGCGAAAAATCGATGTGGAACACTTCACAACGCGCCGTCGTGCTCGCCTTGGTGATCGGGATTTCCGTCTACTTCGCAATTCGCCTTTTATTCCAGCACAGCTACGTTTCCGATCCGCCGACCACCGACGGGCCGCGCGCCCGCGAATTGGCGGATCATTTCGATCCCAATCTGACGACCCAGGCCGAGCTGGCGGCGATTCCGTACATCGGTGAAAAGCTGGCGGGAGCGATCGTCGATTATCGGTGCCGATATCTCATCCAGCACCCCGGAACCCAAGCGTTTTCGCAACCTAAAGACCTGCTTCACGTTCGCGGCGTGGGGCCAGCAAAGGTGGAGACGCTATGCGAGTATCTGGATTTTCCGGCGGCACCCCGGTAGGGTGCCTGTGTCGATTAATCGAATAGCTTTCACCCGCCCTACATAGCCCCCGGCACGCCGGGGGAAACCATTCCCTGAAAGAACGCCATCGGTCGATGAAAAAAATTCCCCCGGCATGCCGGGGGCCATGTAGGGCAGGCAATGCCGAATCAATGATGAAAGCTCCGTCCATAAAATCGCCCGCGCGAACCTATGTCACCCTCAACCCAGGTCGCCATGAACACCCGATCTCCTCTCTTACTGTTACTCGCCTGTCTCGCCCTCCCCAGTTTTGGAGACCCCACCCCGCTCGAAAAAGCCGACGCCGCCGTCAAGGACGCCATCCCCAAAGCCGAGGTTGACCCTACTCGCCCCTTCTATCATTTCCATGCCCCGGCCCAGTGGATCAACGACCCCAATGGCCTGATCCAATATCGTGGAGTCTACCACGCCTTCTACCAACACAATCCAATTTCCAGCGGCGACCGATCTGACCGGCAAGCTACTGAGGATGGACTCGCTGGCGGCGACAAAGCCACGGGTCCCGCACCATCGTCGGCGTCATCAACGCCACCCCAGAGGTTGCCGCCGCCTGTGTAAAGCGGGTCGGGGTTCACTTCCCCATCGTCGCCGACGCTACGTTGGCAATCATCTCCGCCTACCAGGATGACGCAATCCCCACCCTGCCAAATCAGGGGTTGGACGGGTGGTGATCGTCTGCTGAATCCGGCTCGCGAGATCACGAATAAACACTTCACCCCCCGCAAGTAGACTGATGCTCTGTCCGTCTCGAAGACGGAGTATCAGGTTAAAGTTCATCCCACCCGACTTGGATTTCTTGCGGCGCACGGCGGCCACGTCCATCAATTGCTCATGGGACCATTGCCTGTCAGGCATCTTGCGAAATGGAACTTCCACCCATCTCCGCACGCTGAACCGGATTCCCGACCGGTCTGCATCGATATGGATGTGGCTGTGCAGCTCAAACAGCTCGCGGAACGGTTTGAGCACGAAGAAGGGTCCGCCTATTACGGCCATGGCGAAGAAACTCCAATCGCCCGGATGCTGCCAGGCGTGAAATCCGGCCCAGGCGGAGACGAAAAGAAACACTCCGACGCAAATCACCAATGTAAGCTCCGCTCGACGAATCATTCGTCGATCCGGCAAGACTTCAATCGTCACGCCGCCAGGGCGCGAGGTGACGATCGTGTTGCCTTGCACCGGCGAAATCGCGTAGGAAAGTTTCAGCACATCGTCAGGCATGATGGCACTGTACCGCCTGTCGTTCAACTGCGGCAATGATCTACGCGTAGCACCCCGGCAACCATGCCACCCCTCTACACCACAGAAGCCAAATCCGAAGGCGCCACCTTCCATAAACGCATCCGCAGAATCGGCAAGATCCTTACCGTGCGGAAAGTTCCGGATGAGGAAGCTGTGTAGAAGAGGTGACGATCGACCGAGAGTCGTCTGTAGAGCGGCAACTGCGTTCCTCGGTAAGAAGTGACGAACGCTTTCGCGGGTAAGTAATCCTTCGGCGATTGCACGTATTGCTGCGACCGATAAAAATCCCCAATCGTTGCCGACTTGCAATCGATGTGTTCGATTTTCTCCGCGCCATCGAGTACGTCAAACCAGTTCATCTCGACACGCTTACGAAAAGGTTTTGGGAATGAACGGGTTGCAGCGGTTGTCGTTCCGGTGAGATTTCAACCGCCGGCGTCGCCGCCGGAAAAAGACCCGTCGCCCACCGCTCGCAATCATCCAGCGTCTTCTTCACGACAGGAACGGTCGGCTCAGCCGCAGGCGGCATTGACGCCTACTGATTCGAAGACCGCACCAAACAAACTCAGATCCCAAATTCAAGCCCTTCCAAAATCGATTTCTCATTGGCCCGCGCCTCCTCGATTTTCTGCGCCCGGCGAACATCGTCGGGTTCGGTGGGGCCGGGGGTGGGACGCTCCATGATGCCCATGGCCTTCAACACCACCAGCGCCGCGCGGGCGTCGCCGGAGCGCATGGCGTTGCCGACGGTGGTGACGGCGGTGTCGGTCAGGGCAAGCAGTCGACCCCGCGCGGTCGCCAGCACATCCTGCTGCCAGGCGTTGTAGGCGGCGGCGAAACGGGGATCCTGCTTCAGCCATCGATAGAGCGTCATGCGCGAAACCCCGGCGGCGTCGGCGGCGTCGATAAGCGTGTCGCCGGACGTCATTTTCTCAATCGCAATCCGCTGCGGCGGCGACAAAGCCAGCGCCGCGGCCTCCGTCGCCGACACCGGCCCAACGATCGCCCCCTGCAACCCCGCTTCTTCCACGTCCACCCCCAGCGGCTTGCCGGAAACCGCTCCCGCCACCCGCCCGGTTTTACCTTGCTTCGAGACGGTGGTTCCCGTCAAAAGGGTCGTTTTTCTGGACATGTCAACACCCTAACATACTGCGAACAAAAAGTCCATTAAATTCTTCACCCCTGGCAACATTTGTCTTAGAGGGTGTTTAAGAACTTCGTGGAGACTGTCGTAGCATGGGCTACCCGCCCAGTTTTTGAATTTGAACGCAGAAAAATCATGCGCTGGCAGCCCAAGCGACGGCTAACCCAGCCGTGTTCCTCAACATGCTCTTACCAATATTTGAACGGAGTCAAAACGGTGGGTGAGCCGCCAAAGCAAATAGCGTCCCCGCTGTATCGTCCGAGTCGTCACGCACAGTCATTCAAATCGGTCACCATGATTGTCAACAAATCCCGCCATCCCCCTATAAATCCCCCGGCACGCCGGGGGAAACCATTCCCGCATAGGACGCTTTGAATACACGAAAGATTTCCCCCGGCGTGCCGGGGGCTCTCCAGGGCCACAATGTTCTTGACTCATTCCGCATCGTCCTCGGCCCCTTATCGTCGTTTTGCAGACACCGTGAGAATCATGTCGCCGTGCGCAGGCGGCTCGACGGACGATTTCCTATCCCGGCCGCACCACTCGCACGCTCGCCACCAACGGCCACGCTTGCCACCAGTTGTCCCAAGCCCGTTACGGTGTAGAACGAGCCGATGGCCCCAGCCCGCTGATCCTTCCGCACCACGTCTGCGATCAACGCCTTGGTGATGCCCTCGGCGAGTGCTTGATACAAACCATACACGCCCAGCAGTATCCACGGTGCGGTCGAGGACTTCGCCAAAGCGAAGCCGAGGTACGCGGCGGCATACACGATCCAACCCGCCATGACGACGAGCTTGCGGCCAATGCGGTCGGAGATTTCGCCCAGCGGCATGGCCCCGAGAGCGTAGACGACGTTATACAGGGCGAACGCAACGATCACCTGCGACAAGGTCAAGCCCAGTTCCTTGGGCCGAAGGGGAGAAAAAAAGGGGTCACTTCTCATTTTCATCCTTCGTCTCCGTTTTCCGCGGTCTTCCGCGGGGGCGGAGGGTATGGGCAAGTCCGAGAAGGGTGGCGGCGGACGTGCGTCACGCCTGGCCAACGCATGACAGCGCCGAGGTCCGCGTCGCCCGCCGGGCGGAGCACCAGATGCCAGTGGTTCGGCATCAGACAATAGCCAAGCAGCCGGACCGGCGCGTGGTCCATCGCCAAGGCGATGATCCCGAGGAACGCGTCGTAGTCGGCCGGCTTGTGAAACAACCGCTGGCGGCCATTACCACGGTTCAGGCAGTGGTAAATCATTCCCCCCGACAATGCGTCTGCATTGTCTTGGCATGACCGGTGAATATTCGCCCAGAAGGCGAAAGTCAATCAATGAGAAGTGACCCCTTATCCTATTTCTCAAATTCCGCATCGTCAACACCAGCGGCCAAGCCAACAGCGACATGCAATTTCGTAGCGAGCGCGTGCCAAATTCCACCGAGGTGGCTGGCTATCAAGCCGATGTGGGCCAAGGGTATTGGGGCTGCCTGTACGATGAATCGCGTCGGAAAAAAGTGCTGGTGACGCCGCCGAAGGAAGAACTGGAGGAGGCGATCAAGCGCGACGGGTGGAACGAGTACGTCATCACCTGCAAAGGCGATCACATCACGTTGGAACTGAATGGGCTGAAGACCGTCGACTACACCGAGACCGAGCCCGCCGATAAAATCGCCCGCACCGGCATTTTCGCCCTGCAAATCCACGCAGGCGGGCCGATGGAGGTTCACGCGATTGATATTTGGATTAAGCGGTTATAGAATCGGGTATACTCGGAACCAAGGAGGCTTCATCATGTTCAATCGATCCAAAGCGTTCACGCTTGTTGAATTGTTGGTAGTGATTGGGATCATCGCGCTGCTGGTGGCGATTCTGTTGCCGGCGCTTTCAAAATCACGCGAGCAGGCGATTCGAATTCAATGCGCCAGCAATATACGCCAGTGGGGGCAGGCGTTCGCGGCGTACGGGAACGAAAACAAAGGCTCGTTCCCCTATAATGGGCCCGCCATTCCAATCGTGTGCCCGGTGGGTGGAAAGGGAATGAGCTGGACCAGCTCAATCGTACAAGATTTTTATGCCGACTATCTGCTGGCTAATCACAACCTTTCCGCCCGCGAAAAGAACAACGTCTTGTTTTGCCCCAGCCAGACCTGGCACCGCGAAGCCGCGAATGACGCGACGTTGACCGGTGGTTTGATCGGCTACTTTTACATGCCCCACCGGATTGCCGGTACCCCGTCTAATCCAATGGTTTACACGCCGGCCGGAAATGGGTGGGTGGAGAAAAAGAAGCTGGCCCAAGATAATCGCATGGCACCGATCATGTCGGACATGCAGCAGTACAACACAGGGGATAAGTCATGGAACCGATACTCGAGCCATTTTAAAAACAACACCCCGGCTGGAGGAAATTTTCTGTTCGAGGACGGACATGTGAAGTGGTATGACTTCGACACCATTCAATTGGGGTCAACCGAACCGGGTTGGGAATGCTGGTACAAAGTGAGCTTGAACTGGTGAGCCTTTGATACTTCTCGATTTGGCTTGGAAAAAACCTTCGATATATATATCAATGTGTTGCGCAAGTTCCGAGCGTAAGGGCGATTAAATGCAACAATCGCGACACATCAAATGGCTTGCGCAGCATCGGCTCACCACCACCATCGCTGATCTGCTCGTCATGGGCGTCGTCGTTGGCGGTCATGAAAACGCATGGAAGCGTCGAAAAACGGAAAAGGGGTCAC
>JANXVV010000360.1 GCA_025351525.1 Humisphaera sp.
GCATGGCGCAGATAAAACGTTTCGCTGTCGCGCGGTTTGCCGCCGAGCGATCCATCCACCAGCAGCACCTTCACCTGCGTGATCGCCCGCACGGCGATGGTCCGCACATCATCCGCCGGCAGATGATCGGCGGGAACGGCGGCGGTGACCGTGTGGAACCCCTCCTCCCGCAACTTGGCCCGCAGCGAAATCGTCTTGCTTCCCCCGGCGGGAATCTGCGCAATTGTCTGCTCATCCGCAGGCTCGGCACTATCCACGCGCAGGGTGAGGCGGACGTTCTCCGCCATCTTCGTGCCGAAATTTTTCACCTCGGCCTCGAAGCGCAATTCGCGATCGACCGCCGCGATGCCGCTGGCCATGCGAAGCTGCGAGACGGCGATGTTCTCCTCCTCGTGCCCACCGACGAAGATCACATTCGAGCGGACGTCCTTTTTTTCGACCGCCAGCAATTTCTGGATCTCATCGAGCTGTTTCCAGGCGACGAGTTGACCGTCGGTGAAAAGATAGATTTCCTTGCGGACCGCCGATCGACCTTTGAGCGTATCGATCGCCAACTTCACCGAGGGATACAGATTCGACCCCCGGCTCGACAGCCGTGCCTCATTGATCGCACGGCGGACTTTGACCAGATCGTGTGTCGGTTCCGGGATCACCGCGTTTGCCAGATCGGAGGCGAGAATCACCGACAGGCTCGAACCGTTGGGCATGGTGTTGAGCACCTGATCGGCAGCCATCTTCGCCTGATCGAAACGGCTTTTGACGCCATCCGTTCCGCTCATGGAATAGGAATTATCGAGGATGATGACGCCGGTGACACTCTGGTTTCCGAGCAGCGAGTTGGCCGCCGAGCAACCGAGGGTGGGCCGGGCCAATGCCATGCCAAGCAGGAGAAGGATGAGGCAACGGAGCACGAGCAGCAGGATGTCTTCGATCTGAATCCGCCGTTGGTTTTGCTCGACGCTGACTTTGAGGAATCGCATCGCCGCCCAAACCACGCGCTCGAACTTCCGCTTGTTGAGCAGATGGATGAGGATCGGCACGGAAACCGCGAGTGCGCCGAGCCAGAAGATGGGGAGGTTGAGGAAGGACATTTTGGGTCAGTGGTCAATGGTCCGTTGGGACTATTGAGGCTATGAACCTTGACGGGTGTTTCGCTTTAAGGCTTCTTCGATAATGGAATCCAGAACGTGGAAGTCGGTCTTTCGCAGTCGAGCAATCATGTCGACGAATGAAATCAGCCCATACTCTGCGGCAATTTCCAAAATGCCCACCGTGCCGGCAATTGATAACCCTTGTGCCAACGCATCCTGCCGCGCTTGTCGATCATCCACCAGCAAGAAATCAGCATCGAGTTCCAAAGCCAGTGCGATCGCTTCGCGTTCACCGGCGCCTCTTCCGCCCTTATCCGGAACGCGCGGGGACCGAACCTGCACCCATGGTGGCAACTGCGTTGCCCAGTCGCGCACTTCCTGCGGCGTTCTGGAATGCGATAATTCCCGAAGAACGGCTGGTGTCAGTAATACTTGGCAGAACAGGTCTTCAAGCACTCCAATCGAACCGATTCGGACCAATACATTGATCGGTGTCGCGTCCGAAATCACGATCATTTTTTCGACCCGATCTTTGCAATGGGATGGCGAGCGAAAAAGTCTTTTAGGGTTTCCCGATCCTTGTACAGATCTTCAAGCGAATAATTCATCGGGATTCCTCGCCGCCCGAGCCAATCCAGGGCCTCGATCGATCCCATTCCCAACATCTCCGCAAAGTCGCCCAGGCTTATTTTTCCGGTTCGATACGCTTCAATGGCCAGCGCTTCCCGCGTGGTCCGGGCGATATCGTCTCCGCTTTCGCGAAAACTTTTCTCGATATAATCGGGAACATCTATGGTGACCTGCATCGTGGGCTCCGTTGAGTTAATCTCGACCCGTGCGAGTATAGCACAATCGCTTTGCAATGAGGATTTTCACCTCGTGGTCGTCCTCAACCGAAACGCCAGATACCCGCTCAACACCTCATGCAGCGGATGCCCGGTATTCACCGGCACGTAATGCGTGCTGTTCCGCTCGCAGCCTTCGCGCAATCTAGTCTGAAAGGCCCCCAATTCCCGCATGTAACTCTTTCGCACCTCTCTCGGGCGCGTGGTGATTTTGGGGATCGTTTCCAGCCCGTCGAACTCGACATTTCCCTGGAAGGGGAACTCCAGTTCGTAGGGGTCCATCGTGTGGAAGACGATCACTTCATTGCCGCCGAAACGGAGATGTTGAATGCCGTCGAGCACCGCCTGTTCATCGTCGAACAGATCGCTGATGAGAATGACCAGTCCCTTGCGGCGAATCTGCCCGGCGACCTGGTGCAGCACCCCACCGATGCCCGTGCCCTGCGCGGGTTTGAAACCGGCGAGGGTCGTCATGATGTTGTGGATGCTCGCCAGATTTCCGGTGCGGGGAATGTAATGTTTCAGCGAGGTGTCGAACAATCCCACCGAGGTCGCGTCGCGCTGATTGAGGATTAGATACGACAGGCACGCGGTCATCATCTTGCCGTAGTCGAACTTGCTGACACTGGCGGCCACGGCGTTTTTGCGGGCCCCGCCGTGCATGCCTTTTTCGCCCGAGCCGTACCGCATCGATTCGCTGCCATCGAGCAGGATGTGGGCGACGTAATTGGTTTCCTGCTCATATTGCTTGAGATAGTACCGATCGGTGCGGCCAAGGACTTTCCAATCCAGGTGCCGGATATCATCCCCCGGCACATATTCGCGGTGCTGCGTGAACTCGACCGAGAACCCGCGGAAAGGCGACTTGTGCTCACCGGCCATGTAGCCCTCGACGACGTAGCGGGCATGGAGGCCAAGGGCCTCGGCGCGCTGGATGGCGAGGGAGTCAAGGAGGTTGGTTGTTTCAGAGGCCATGGGTGGGAAAATGACGAATGACGAAATTCGAATTCACGAATCAATTACGAATTACGAATTACGAATTATGAATTATGAATGAAGCTCGTTTCGTCATTCGTCATTTTTACATTCGTAATTTGTTCGTGAATTCGAATTTCGTCATTCGTCATTCCGGAGTGGAATCGGATCTTGTCAATCGTAATTTTCACGCGTGCTTCTCATTCTTAGGCACCGCCGCGAGAATTTTCCGCGTGATGTCGTCGGCGGTCACGCCTTCACTTTGGGCGGCGAAGTTGGGGATGATGCGATGGCGGAAAATCGGCAGGGCGACGCTGGCGACGTCGTCCACGCTGACATGATAATTGCCGTTGAGGATCGCCTTCGCCTTGCCGGCGAGAATTAAATTCAGGCTGGCGCGCGGGCCGGCACCCCAGGTGAGCCATTTCTTGCAGAAATCCAAAGCTTCGGGCGTTTTGGGTCGGGTGACCGCCACCAACTTTTGCGCATACGCCAGCACATGCTCGCTCACCGGCATTCGGCGAACGGTGTTCTGCAGCGCGAGAATATCCTCCGCCGACAGCACCGCCGATGGCTTCTGCTGATGCAAACCGGTCGCCATCCGCATGATGGCCCGCTCCTCGGCGGCGCTTGGGTAATCGACCTGAATCTGAAACAGGAACCGATCCAACTGCGCCTCGGGCAGCGGATACGTTCCTTCCTGTTCGACGGGGTTTTGCGTCGCCAGCACGAAGAAAGGCTCGGGCAGTTTGTGATCGACGCCGCCTTGGCTGATTCGTCGTTCCTGCATCGCCTCGAGCATGGCCGCCTGGGTTTTTGGAGGCGTGCGGTTGATTTCATCCGCCAGAATGATGTTCGAGAAAATCGGTCCTTTGAGAAACTTGAACTGCCGTTCACCGGTGGCTTGATCCTGGTAGATCACCTCGGTGCCGGTGATGTCGGAGGGCATCAGATCGGGCGTGAACTGAATGCGCTTGAAACCCAGATGCAGCGTCTGGGCCAGGCTGCTGACCATCAGCGTTTTGGCCAATCCCGGCACACCCACCAGCAGCGCGTGGCTCTTGGTGAAGATCGCGATCAGGATCTGGTCGATCACTTCTTCCTGACCGATGATGACCTTGGCGAGTTCGGTTTTGATGGCCGCGTGCGCCGCTTTCAGATTCTGGACGGCCTGCAGATCAGCCTCTTCCAAACGCGGTTTCGCAACCGGCGCGGGAACGACGGCGGTGCCGGTGGGAGGAGTCGATGCCATGAAGCCCTTTCAGAGAATATCGCGGCGGATACACAGGCGAACATCGAGTATACCGATTTTGCAAAGGGGTGTTGAACTCCGTCACAATGCTTGGAAATCGGAACATTATTTAGCCGGGTCGCTTGCGGCCCGTGTCCAACCGATGCGAATCGTAAATCAACGCGCCTCGCAAGCGAGACGGCTAAATCATCTTTACCCGCGCTAACTCACCGGCTCTTCCAAAATCGGAAATGAATCCTTCAATTGATCGTGAAAATGTTTGAGCAGCAGGTAGCTGTTGACCGGCTTCTGAAAAAAATAAGTCGCCCCGACCCTTGTGAGCGAGTTCAGCACTTCCATGGAGGCATCACCACTGAGCACGATGATCGGGGCGGCGGGGCCAAGGATTTCGCGCAATTCTTTGGAGAGCACCAGCCCGGAAATATCGGGCAGATGGATATCGATCAGTGCCGCCGCCGGCGGTTGGGCGCGGGCAAATTCGATGGCGGTGAGACCCTCGTGAAAGGAGGTGGGCTGATAACCGCCGTTGGTGAATAAGCTGCACAGGCCGCGCGCCGTGATGGGGCTGTCATCGACGATCAGGATGCAGGGTTGCAGCGGTTTGGCGCTTACAGCGGGCGACTCAATCTTCACGATTCCTCCTTGAAAACATTGTGCGAACCGAGGAATGTAGGGGGTGGGAGCTGTAAAAGGCAACGCGTAAAGTGGGATTGTTTCAGTTTGAGTTCGTGACACATCATGCGGAATTTTTGTGGCATGGGCATCCTGCCCATGGCCGTGGTACTCCACGGCGTTGACCGGTACGCCGGTCAATCGAGCAGGAGCGCAGCGATCTTTCTTTCTCAAGTGGTCGAAGGGCGCTCTGCTTTGGCTTGGGTTGATCGGAGTACCGAACGACATCGCGAGGTACCGCGAACATGGGCAGGATGCCCATGCCACATCATGCCGCCGAATGTGTCATGCACCCTTTCAGTTTGGGGCGCGGTTGTTTGTTCATCGAGTCGGGGAAATCCCGGCCCTCCGGGCCGGCGCTAAACGGGGTGCGGGGATATTTTTGGAATGCGTAAGTTGAGCGAGTGAGTACAATCCTGCGTCCCATGAATCGATTGAAGTTGACGCTCGTTTTTTTGTTTGCCGCGCTCGCGCTGCCGGTTCGGGCGGCGCATCCGCATTTTGCGTTGCCGGCGGACAGCTTCACCGACCCGCGCCCGCCGGCGGCGTTGAAGTTGGCGATGGAGCAGAAGGATTATCCGGCGGCGGCGATCTTATTAGATGCGCTGCTGGATGAGGACGGCGACAAATTGAAGGCGACTGAAGAGGGTGGGTTGATTTCCATCGCCGCGTGGGTGGAGACTTTGCCGCCAAACCAGAAAGGGCCGCTGGCGACGGCGTATCGCGAAAAGTTTGACGCGGGGGTACGGGAGAAAGTGGACGTGCTTCGCCGCGATGCGGACACGCACGCCGAGACGTTTTATTCGCTGGCCCGCCGTCATCGTTTCAGCACCACCGGCGCAGCCGGATATGCCCTGGCCGCCGATCGGTTGCTGGCGTTGGGTGATCTACCCGCCGCCCATTCCCTCTATCAGTTGGCGATGCGCGGCGGGTGGATTCCGGATGACGCGCGGGCGGCGCAGATCGAACTGCTGCGGCGCCTGGATGACGGTCATTCACTGGCGACTTTTCCCACGGAAATATCGGGGCCATCGTCGCCGCAATCGACCCGCCCCGCCGCCGCATTCATCGGCCCGTTGCCGTTCGATGCGCCGTGGTTCGACAATGTCGCCATCGTCGGCCAACCGCGATTCTTCCCATGGGCGGGAGCCGATCTGGTGTTCTTCAACTCGGCGCGGGCGGTGTTTGCGGTGAAGGAAAATGGACAGGTTGCCTGGGTCAATTCCAATCCGCCGAGTGGTCCGCCCGCGCCGCCGTCTGGTGACCGGGTGGAAGGAAGTCATCGCCCTTCGAACTACGCGCCGGCGATGCTCACCGATGTCTATGGCCGCGCGCAGGTTCTGATCGCACGGCAACTGAATCCGCCCTCGACCGAAAAGGACAACGACTATCGCCTGCGCGCCTTTCGCGCCGCCGATGGAAAGCTGCTGTGGAGCAGCGAGAATCAGTCGTTCTTAAAAGACCTCAGCTTCGCCGGCACCCCGGCGGTGTGCGGAAGGTATACCTATGCGGTGGCGCTGGCGACCCACTCGAATGCCGAAACCGCCGGCGATCGAAATGTCGATTTGATCCTGATCGCGCTCGACACGCTGACCGGCGATCTGCGCTGGCAGACCACGCTTGGCCGATTCAAACTCACCGTCGAAGAGCGCGGCCTGTGGGGCAGTTCGACGCCGTGGGATGAAGTGTGGGAACAGAGCGAACCGCTGGTGGCGGGCGATGCGGTGTACCTCACACCGAACGCCGGTTTTGCAGCAGCCATCGGACGATTCGACGGCAAGCTGCGCTGGTTGCGGACGTATCCGAAGATCGCGATGGATGGACCGAGGCCACTGCGAACGCGAGTGGATTTGCAGGAGGAAGTGGACGAGCGACGCCGCTACTTTGAGAATGTGCGGAAGGGAACTGCCGCCAAGCCGTCGCCTCGTTCCGTCGATCCCGCGATTGGCGAGCGGTGGCGAGGGACGCCGGTGCTTTGCGGCAGCGTTCTGATCATCGCCCCGCAGGACACGGCCACCGTTCACGGCATCGACGCGGCCACCGGGCGCCCCATCTGGTCCACCACCGAAATCGACGTGCCGACGCTGATCGGTCAAACCGCAACCACCGCGATTTTTGCCGGCAGCGCGGTGACCGCCGTCGAAGCGCGAAACGGTCAAGCCGGTTGGCGGTGGGAACCGAAGCCAGGCTCGCGCATCAGCGGGCCGGGGGTAATGAAGGATCAAATGATATTGGTTCCCACCAATACTGCGATGGTTGCTTTAAGAGCAGAGGATGGGAGCGTTGCGAAAGAACCATCCGTCGTTCCCCTCGTGCGCCGATTGTTGACAGTGGAGACCACGCGCAAAGCGATCGATGAAGCGGGGATGGGAAAAGGATTTGGACCGCCACTGCTGCCTTAAAGTTTATTGTGGCACGGGCTTCCATCCCGTGTTTGCGATGTTACAACTAAGAGACGCTTACAGATGTACTGGCCCGCTAACACGGGCTGGAAGCCCGTGCCACAATAAGCTCAGCTCCCCGTCAACCGCTGAATTTCACCTCTCACATGCTTCTCCGCTAGTTCGACATAATGCGTCGTGAGCCAGCGCATGTATTTGAGTTCCTCCTCCTTCACGGGCCGCACGATTTTTCCGGGGATGCCCATGACGGCCATTCGATCCGGCACCAGCATTCCCGGCGGCACCACCGCGCCGGCGGCGATCAGGCATTCCTTTCCCAGCCGCGTGCGCGAGAGCAATTTGGCCCCCATGCCGATCAACGATCCCGCGCCGATATGCTCGCCGTGGACGATCGCGCCGTGACCGATGGTGACATCATCGTCGATCGCATTTTGAACGCCCGTATCGCAATGGATGACGGCTTGATCCTGCACGTTCACCCGCCGCCCGATGATGATGCCGGCGACGTCGCCGCGCACGACGGTGTTGAACCAGAAGCTGGAGAGTTCACCGATGGTGATGTCCCCGGTGAGCGTGGCGTTGCAGGACAGAAACCAGTTGCCGTTTGTTTTGGTGAAGAGATTCATGGTGGCGAGTGTAGGCACGAGTTTCATTTTTAATAGCTCGGGCTTGAAGGACTATTGCATTTGAATTTTCCGGTCCCCTCCGCCCGGTACTCCGGGGGGAGGGTTAGGGTGAGGGGTCTTTCTTTTGTCCT
>JANXVV010000041.1 GCA_025351525.1 Humisphaera sp.
CGCGGTGCTCCGAGACCTGTGCCGGCTTGTCCGAAAGACACAGGTCTCGGAGTACCGCGACCTGTGGCACCCCGCACCGTTGAAAACCGGGAAGTTATTTGCAACCCGTTCCTAAGCCGCAAGCGGCACCCTTGGTTCATCGCTTGGGGACGTTGAATTCACTCGATGCTTTTCACCGATTGTGAATCGAAAAGTGCTGCCTTTGCCCAGTTCGCTTTCGACCCAGATGGTGCCGCCGTGCGTTTCGATGATGCTTTTGACGGTCGTCAGCCCGACGCCCTTCCCGGCCACCGCCTGCACTTCCCTTGCCTTGCCCCGTCGAAACACGTTGAACACCTTGCCCATGTCCGCCGGATCGATTCCAACGCCCGTGTCGCGCACGTAAAATTCCACGGCTTTTCCCGCCGATCGACACCCGACGTGGATTTCTTTTTGCGCGCCATCCCCCATGTATTTGATCGCGTTGTCGATGAGGTTTTGAAACACCTGCCGCAGCCGGGCTTTCTCACCATCGAGTGCGGGCAGACAACCGTCGATCACCAACTCTATCTTCTGAAGCGTCAGATCGCATTCGAAGACGCCGGCCAGGTCGCGCACCAGCGGTTCCAGCTCGACCTTCTCGATTTTCTCCCGGCTGGTTTTAATCCGCGACAAATCAAGCAGTTCGGAAATCAGATCCGTTTCAACCTGGGCGTTTTTCTGAATTCGCTCGAGGCGATGGATCACCTCTTCGTCGAACTTCTCCCGGTTTTTCATCAGCAGCATCGCCGTCATGCCGCTGATATTTCGCAGCGGGGCATTCAGGTCGTGACTGACGGCCCGCAGAAAATCTTCCTTCTCCGCCATCTCACGATTCAATCGCTGATTGGCGGCTTCCAGTTCGGCGGTGCGTTCCCGCACGTTTTTTTCCAACCCCGCGTTCACCGATTCCAATTGCGCGTTGGCCGATTCGAGTTGAAGTTGCTGGCCGCGCACTTTGAGGACCATCTCATTGAAGGACCGCGCCAGGGTTCCGATCAAATCCGTGCGGTCGATAGCGACCTGCGTGTCCAGATCGCCCCGCGCAATCCGCCGAGTGGCGATCATTAGTTGCCGTATCGGGAGAAAAATACGATGCACCAACCCGACCGCCATGGGGAGGCAGAGCAACACCACCAGCGTTCCCATCCCCGCGATCAGCGTGTTGATGTTCCGGAGCATCGCCTGCTCCCGCACCTGCGACAGCCCCACCACCACATAACCGAGCAACCGGGCTCGCCCGATGTCTACGGCACCCGGCGTTGCCGCTTTTAGATTCAATGGCGACATGGGTGAAGGAACGGGCGAAGAGGCGGATGTGTTGAAGACTGGCGTCATCACCGCCAGATACTCGCCGAGCGCGGGCGTTTCCCCGCGACGCACCTGCGTCAGGTTGGTCATGTCGTTTCGCGGCAGGGAAACCGTATCCCATAAAAATTCCGGGTCGCGACTCGACAGCGCAATCGACCGTCCGTCCGCATCGAGAAAAGACACAAACACGATGTTATGCGCTTTGAGTAAATCGAGGCCCACCCGCTTCAGTTCCGCGTGATTGCGCTCCGCCATCGACGACTTGGTGGCCAACGAGAGTGCGAAGGAAATCTGCTTGGCCTGATCCCCCATGATCTCCGCCACCCGACGACTGCCCTGCGTGCTGAACAACCAACAACTGGTTCCCAACGTGAGCAGCAGCACGAACATGAAGCTGAAGATCAGCTTCCCCTGCAATCCGATCTGGAGCGACCCATGACGACGCAACGGTTTGGACCGCTGCGGTACGGCGGTGCGATTCAAATCGGAATGTATCGGCGACAATGGCATGTACGGCGGACACGGTCCGCCATTGTGTCATCGTCGCTGCGGGGGGAGGGGTTGAGATTCAACGGCATTTTGGAGGGCGGTCGTCCTCGACCGCCACAACGGCGGCAGGGGACTGCCGCCCTCCAGGCCTCGCTAATCTTAAACATGCACTAGATAAAAAAACGCGTGCCTTCGGCACAGCCGCTAAAAAACTTAGAGCATGTTTAAAAACGCAGCAGAGGCTGTCGTAGCATGGGCTATCAGCCCATATTTTTGCATTTGAAAAAGAAAATCATGGGCTGGTGGCCGATGCTACGGCGAACCCAGCCGTGTTTCTAAACATGCTCTTAGAAATGAAATGTAAACAACTTCCAGGCTTTAGAGGCGCTGGGTGCCACAGGTCAGACGCGGAAGTTATTGTTTCCCTATCCCCTAATCATTTTTTTAGTTTACCGGACCCGCACATTCACCGTCACCGGCCGATCGATCGTGCCAGGGATTTCGATCAGCACGTGTCCATTCGCCAGCCGCACCGATTTGTCGATATAGCGGCCTTCCAAATTCACCGAGACCTGCCCCGCCGGCAACCCCGCGATTTCCAACACTGGGCGAACCAACTTGGCGGTGCGAGGCGTGATCGTGGCCTCGATCCTTGGGCCGTTGGCTTTCAGCGGATACGCCCCGGTCGTCTCGTCATAGCCGTCATTGTTGCGATCCCCCGGTGAATTTCGCTCGACGCGGCCCAGTTCCGCCGGAACCGTTATCTCGGCGGGAGAATTGTGCTGCGCGGCTAACATCGCCTGCTCCGCCGGCGCCAATTCCATCACCGGTTCGTATCGGCCATCACTGTATCCACGACCATCGCAATAGATCGTCCAGTTGTGTTTCCCGCTGGAAAAACGCACACGCAGTTCATTCGCCTCATCAACTCGCCATCCCTCCGCATTGACCTCCGGCGTGGGAACGCGCAGCTTGAATGAGCCGGGCTTTTCGATCCGCGTGGCGAAACCGCGCCGCCGAATCATCCAGGCATCGCCCGCTTTATCGGAGTCGGGAATCAGCGATTTAACATTGTCGACCGCCAGCACATCATCGCACCACACCGTCGCCGTCCCGGCCTTGAACCGCAAAATGCCCACCTCGCGCGGGGTGCTCGTGTTCGGATCGGAAAGCGGCGTCAGATCCAACATCACCGGTGTCCATCGCCGATTCATCAGCGGAACTTTGCGGCTCAAAATGACTTTCCCATCGACTTCGTAAGAAATCTGCACCGTCGCATCGTCCCGCGCGATGAAGTACCCGCCGGCCAACGTCCAGTTCCCCGGAAAATCCCCCACCGCCAGCAGGGCGTTGAGCTTGACGGTAAGACCATTCGCGCCAACCGGAATTTGCAGTGAGGCCCCCCCGGTATGCGCCACCGCCGGGTCCAACTGAACCGATGCCCCTTCGCCGATAAAAGCAAGATCGCCCGGCGACTCAAAATCCAGCAGCACGCGAAACGCCATGCCGGCGAATGCCGGTTCGGTTCGCATGAATTGCACACCGATCGGCTCGCCGGACCGCTTGGGCGGCGCGAGCGATGCAGCGCAACCGGCCAGGGTCAGTGCGATCCCGAGAAAAACACCATTCCAAATCCATCTCATTTTTTCGGCCTCTCACCAAGCAGTTTTCTCGGGCGAAGGTAATGAAGTACGGGACAGGCCTGCAATAACTTCCGCGTGTGGATTGGGTGCCACAGGTCGCGGTACTCCGAGACCTGCGTCTTTTAGCCACCGAGCAAGCACAGGTCTCGGAGTACCGCG
>JANXVV010000417.1 GCA_025351525.1 Humisphaera sp.
AATCCCGCGAACATCGCAGACCACTTGCCGAAACATGTTCACGCTGCCGCCCACCGGATGGCCGTTGAGGAAAATCGTGGCGATGGTGTCGAGCCCGTCGAAGATCAATTCCTGGCGGGCCATCTCGATCGTCTCGCCTGAAACGTCCAGCCTGCGCATCCACTCCCAATCCTGCTGATCGATCCACTGCATCTGGAGTTCATTGCGGCCATAAAATGGGTCGGGAATTTTGCCGAGCCGATGCAGATGATGATGCACGGTGCCGGGAACAATCCCCGGCATCCAGCGGGCGAGCGATGCGTCGCGCGGCGCATCTCCTTGAGCTTTACCGGCGAGCCGAAATTGCCACGGACCGTCCAGTGAAAGTTGCAGCATGGGATCTCGATGAAAGTTTCCAAGCCGGGGCGCAGCGATGAGCGGCAGCGAATTGCGCAGCCCCGGATTCTTTTACGCGGAGCAGAAGAATCCGGGATTGTGCAGTTCGCCGGCGCTCACCGCTCCATACCGGCTTGGATTCGGAGGGTGATTTTACAACGCCGAGCGAAGGATATTCGCCAGCACGTCATCCGCAAGCACGACGGGGTTGTACTTCATGCTGCTGGATTTTTTCGCGAGGGAGACCATGTGCGGGATATGCTCGTCGAGAAGGCCAAAGGTGGAGAGTCCGGGAATTTGCAGCTCTGCAACAGACGCGTGAAGATAATTCACGAGTGCCTTATCGTTTCCCGGACCAAACTTCAGTGGAACGGTTTGCCCCATCCAAAGGTAGCGGCCAAGAACGGGATTTTGAGGTGATGTTTCGAACAGCGATTCTATATTGGCGGCAACTACGGCGGGCAGAAGCCGCGCGCAGACGACGCCGTGCGGCACCGGAAAATTCGCGCCGATCGGTGCGGCAAAACCATGCACCGCGCCAAGCCCGGCGTTGGCTAGCGCAATGCCGCTGAGCAGCGCGGCATACGCCATGGTCTCTCGCTCATCACGCTTGGTCTTCGCATCCAATTCGGTTCGGAAACCCATCGCAAGTTCCAACCCGCGCATCGCGACTGCATCGGACATCGGTGTCGCCCCGGTCGACGTGAAGGATTCGATCAGTTGGCATATCGCATCCATCCCGGACGCGGCCCTCACCTCCGCTGGAACGCTCTCACCCAAATCCGCATCGACCAGCGCCACCCGCGCCAACAAATGCTCGCTCCGAATACTCGCCTTAAACTTGTGTTCCGGCGAACCGATCACCGCGTTTTTCGTGACCTCCGCCCCCGTGCCCGCCGTTGTCGGCACCGCAATCCACGGGGCGGCGGGTCGGGTGATCTTTTGGCCCTTTCCGATCACCTCCATGTAATCGAGGCACTGCCCGCCGTTCGTCAATAAACCGGCGGTGGCTTTAGCGGCGTCGATGGCGCTGCCACCGCCAAGTCCGATCAAAACATCACAGTGATTCTGTCGCGCGACGGCCAGTGCGGCATCCACATCCGCCACCTTCGGTTCGCCGCGCTGACGATGGAAAAATACCGGAACGCCGGCGGCGGAAAGCGAAGCGGTCGCGCGATCGACCGGGCCTCCTTTACCCGGATCGTCACCGCTATGAATGAGGAGCGCCACGCTACCCAAGCCGCGCGCGAGTTCGCCCAACAGCGCAATTTTACCGCGCCCGAAAATGATCTTACCGACACTGCTGAATTCAAAAGGATTCATGGGACGATGCCGTCGCCAAAAAACAGCGCCTGATTTTTAGTATTCGTGCGCGGCTGAACCACCCATTCGGGCACGGCATCCTTCCACCTCGAATAATGAGCCGTCGTCTGATGGGCCGCGAAATCCGTTTTGTCTTTGTACACTTCGTACAGCGTGAATCGAGCGGGATCGTCTTCCCCCTGAAGAACATCAAACCGCAGATTGCCCGGCTCGTGGCGCGTGTTGGCGGCATTGTCCAGCGTCGCTACAATGAACGGCTGAATGAATTTCGGGTTCACAAAAATAGTGACGCAGACGACGAACATATTCAACTCCCATTGGGTTTTTTAAAAAACTGGTGGCATGGGCGTCTCGCCCATGCTTTTTAGCCGAAGAAATGCATGGG
>JANXVV010000421.1 GCA_025351525.1 Humisphaera sp.
GGCCCTGCTGCACACCACCGAGGGCAATGTAATAGTCCGCCATGATTGTCACCCGCAGATAAGGTTGAACGTGGCATGGGCGTCTCGCCCATGCCTTTTTTCTTCTCGGAAAAATTGCACGGGCGGGACGCCCATGCCACCCTTCCTCACTTCATCTGCTTCACGAAATCGTCCGCCTCGGCGATGCTCGATTCCATATCCTTGATCAACGCCTGCACGTCCGTCTCGATTTCACCGGCCGTGCCTTGTAGCGAACTGATGGCGCTGGCATTCAGGTTGTGCTTCAACCACATCACATTGTCGTTGAACTTCGCCAGCACCGGCCTCATTTTCTCCTCTGACTTTTTCATCAGCGCGATCAACTGCCCGTACTTCACCTTGGTGTCTTCCAGCATCTTGTCGCTGGCCCGGCGCTTTTCCGGATCGGTGTATTGCTTATTCTCACCCGCCCATTCCGCGAACATGTCGCCGGCCACCGTTTCAACCTTGCGAACGCGGGTCGAGACATTGTCCGCCTTTTCCTTGCAGCGTTCGTATTCGGCGTTGAGCTTTTTATACTTGGATTCCAGCTCGCCGCCCTTGAAGTTGGTGACCTCCTGGAACTTTTGCAGCGTGGTCTTGAACTGCTCCTTCGCAGTCGCCTGATCATCGCGCGCGGCCTTCACTCGGCTGACAAGAATATCGCGCTTCTCCGACCCCAGCTTTTCCCACGCCGCATAATACACCTTGCGCCCTTCGGCGCATCCCGGTACGATCGGAACCATGACCAGCACCGGCAAAACCCATCGGAAAACATTCTTGAACATGAGATCACCTTTCGCGTTTACAAAGCCATCGATGCGAACGCGCGGACGGGGCGTTCGTGTGCGCGCTAATCTAACCGCCGCGTGCGCATATCTCCACCTTTCGACGTTGCATTGAAAGTTCGTGATTGCATCATCATTTCCGAGGCGTTTTCGTGGCTTGGGCTACTAGCCCATGGCCGTTGTACGCCACGGCGTTGAACGGTGCTCCGGTCAACCCAGCAAGAGCGCAGCGATCTTTTACGGTCCCCTACCGGAAGAACGCGGCGCTCTTGTTTAAGTCGACCGGAGTACCGATCGACATCGCGGCGTACCGCGAACGTGGGCAAGATGCCCATGCCGCGTGAAATCGCGGAAAGCGTTTACCCTGACTTTCCCGCACGATTCCCTTACCATTTTAATCACAGGAGAATTCATGCGAGCCGATTCATATTTCCGGGTAGCGGCAAAGATGGTTTGCGGGGTCGCACTGCTTTTGGCGGTGTTGATTCTTCAGCGGCATGGTTCCGCCGCCTCGTCCGATGTGGTGCTGGACGCCAAGCGCAAAGCCGCCGCTCAACTGTTGCGGGAAGGCAAGGCGGCGGACTGCCTTTCGTTGCTGACCGAAGTCGTCGCGGCGGATGACACCCTCTATTCCGATCATCTGCTCATGGCCCATGCCAACGAGAAGCTGGGGCACGCCGCCGAGGCGCTGCCGCACTATCGGCGGGTGATCGAACTGCTTCCCACGGCTTCGACCAATCGTGAAGAACGATCCGCGTATCAGGAGGCGGACAAGAAGATCAAACTGGTCGATCCGCTGAGCGCGAAGCTGGATGCGATGGGCGATGACTATCAGAAAAAGCTCGACGGCCTGGAGCGCGAAGCCTTGGCCGCGCGAAATATGACGGCCCTCGAGCGCATCTTTCGATTGAGAGGAATGGCTTGGAACGCCGACCGAATAAAAGGCCGCGGTTTTGCCGAGGTGTCGGCAAACGGGGGCTGGCAAACTACTGGAATGGAGTTGAAGGAAAAGCAGACCTATCGCGTTCGAGCCGCCGGGACATGGCGGATTCAAGGGGCGACGGCGAAGGATCCGCAAATTGAATGCACCGCCAATGGCACCGACAAGCGCAAGGTTCCAATCGCGGTGGCGATCGTCGGGCAACTCGAGGGCCAGGTCGACGGAAAATTTTTCCCGCTCGGTGAAGATGTGACGTTTGTTTCCCCCGGTTCCGGCCCACTCACGTTGATCGAATTTGACGTGGACGGATCGGCACGACTGCATAACAAAGGATCGCTCCAGGTGTTGATTACACAGCCGTAGACGCGGGTCTCCCACTTGAATGTTTTGACTGAGGTGGCACGGGCATCCCGCCCGTGCATTTCTTCGGCCAAAAAACACGGGCGGGACGCCCATGCCACCAGTTTTTCAAAAGGCGGAACACCAAAAATCCCGCTGTTTTGACCTTGCACGCGAGAACGGATACACTCAAACCAGGCTCCCCGGAGGAGTGGCAGAGTGGTCGAATGCGCCGGTCTTGAAAACCGGTGGGCCAGCAATGGTCCCGTGAGTTCGAATCTCACCTCCTCCGCTTCATGCAGATGTGGTGCGTTTCACCATCCACAAGCGCGCCGCAT
>JANXVV010000457.1 GCA_025351525.1 Humisphaera sp.
ATTTGTCGCATCCGTGCGTCCTCGACAAAAAACTCCCGAACCAGAGCGGTCATCCATGACGGCTCCACTCTATTCATTTCGCCATTTTTCAGCCGAAATTGTGAGACGAATTCGTCTCAATGTGAACCGGGTGGAGTATAGTGAAGACAAATTAGTCCGAATTTACTAACAACTTCCCCACTTCTTCCACTTCTTCCACTTCTTCCACTTCTTCCACTTCCTCACTTCGGCCGGATGCTATCCAACGTCGCATCAATATCCCGTAGATGCCGCTTGAACGCGGTTTCATCCCCGAGCGCGATGACGGCTAATGTGCTGGTGTTGTCTTTGCAAATCAGCACCGCCGTGAACTTCACCGGCTTTTCATCGCGCGTTCCATAACCCGAGAACTTGTCGACCTGCATTCCATGAATCGCCACCTTGTCGGCGTCATCGCCCAGTTTCGCATCCTTCATCAGCGGAATGAAATAGTCCGAGATGCGCTTCATCACCACACCCGGAAGGTCTCTGTCAAACCGCATGATCACCAGCGTAACCCCTTCCTCGTGCGTTGCCTTGGTCATCAGTTTACCCTCTTCAATTTTCCAGCCGTCGGCGTCGGGCAGATCGATTAGCACGCCGGATTTATCATCCGTGATGGTTTTGGCGTGAACGGGAATGAGGATCGAGGCGGACAGCGTAAGAGAGAGGAGAAGTGTTTTGAATTGCATTTGAATAGTGTAACCATTTTGAAGTAGGCGATGCAAATCGAGCGGATTTCCGGTCCCCTCCCCCAATGTTTCATGGGGGAGGGTTAGCGTGAGGGGTCTTTTCTAAATCGCGACAATACGTGCGTTTTCTCGAATCGGCACAGGAAAAAGCCAAGACCCCTCACCCTAGCCCTCCATCCGGAGCACCGGGGGGAGGAGACTGGAAAGTCCTCTGCTGTGTCCCTTTATTTCGTCATTACCGCCCGATCCACCTACAATCGCCACCCATGCCTGAAACGTGTCCCGTTCCATCCGCCCACAAGACCCACTCCACCACCGGAAAGCAAGTGTTTCGGCGACTGCTTCGAATGCTGCGGCCCTTCAGGACGAAAATCTTGCTCGGCCTGTTACTGCTGATCGTTTCATCTCCCTGCGAACTTTTCCCCGCGATGGTGTGGCGCTTTGTGACCGATGACATTGTCCTACAAAGTCACACCTCGCCATGGCTACTGGGGCTGTTCGGTTTCAGCGGTCGAATTACCGGAAGGTTGGGGCTCCTTGTATCGTCGACCTGTTGGTTACTGGTCATCTATCTGATCGGTGAAGTGCTCGGGACACTTGAGAGCTGGATTTTGAACCGCGTCGCGCAGAAATTCATGCTGACGTTTCGCAATCAGGTGTATCACAAGTTGCAGAGCCAGAGCCTCGGATATTTGCAGGGGCAGCGCACGGGCGATCTGATGAGCCGTGCGATGGGGGATGTGGAGGAGTTGCAATCGTTCATCGTCAACGGCATCGACGTGATCGTCGGTGAAGCCTTGATGTGGTTGGCGACGGTGGCGATCGTCATGTGGATGGATTGGCGCGTCGCCTCCGTCTCGCTCGCGCCGATGTTCATCGTCTATTTTCTCCTGCGGAGATTTAACGCGAAGATCGCACCGATCTACAAAGCCGCCCGCGAACGGTTGGGCGATGTGTCGACGCGCCTCCAGGAAAATCTGAGCGGCGTGATCGTCATCAAAATTTTTGGCCGCGAAAAGTATGAGGCCAGACGTTTTGCGCAGGCCACCGAAGCCTATTACGACGAGCAGGTGAAGGCGATCAACGCGCGGCATCTGTTTTTTCCGTTCAGCCGCGTCGTCGGATTTTTCAGCAATGTTTTCATGATCGGCGTGGGGGGCTATTTCATGATCCACGATGGGGTGCGGGCGGGATCTTTCACGCCGGGAAAACTGGTGGCGTTTCGGGCGTACTGGTGGCGACTGTTCGGGCCGATCCAGACGCTGGCCCGTGTGAATGACATGGTGCAGCGCGCCACCGCCGCCGGTCGGCGGATATTTGAAGTGCTCGATGCGCCTGACGAACTGCCCGATGACGCCGACGCACGGCCCATCGAAAACGTGCGCGGTGAAATGGAGTTGCGAAATGTCTCCTTTCGCTATCCCGGTGAAATCTCCGGCAAGCCTTCACCCCTGGTGCTGCACGGCGTTTCGATTCACATTCAACCTGGCCGCACCGTCGCCCTTTGCGGGCCCAGCGGTTCGGGCAAGAGCAGCATCCTGAACCTGCTGCTGCGGTTTTATGACCCTGTCGCGGGTGAGGTGACATTGGATGGCCAGGATCTTCGGTCGATCACCTGCGAGAGCCTGCGTCAACATTTCGCGCTCGTTCAACAGGAGACTTTTCTCTTCAACGACAGCATCCTGGATAACATTCGATATGGCCAAACCGAAGCGACGATGGAGCAGGTGATCCTCGCCGCCACAGCCGCGAATGCGCACGAATTTATCAGTGCGCTCCCCGGCGGTTACGAGACAAAAGTGGGTGAACGCGGCGTAAGACTGAGCGGTGGGCAAAAACAGCGCATCAGCATCGCCCGCGCATTTCTCGCCAACCCGCAAGTGCTGTTGCTCGATGAACCCACCAGCAGCGTCGAGCCTGATTCCGAGGCGGCGATCATCGCCGCACTGGACCGCCTGATGACCGGGCGAACCACCGTGCTGACGAGCCATCGGCCAAGCCTCATCAATCAAGCGGACATGGTGTATGTGATCGAAGGCGGACGTGTGACGGAGCAGGGCAAATCGGAAGAGTTGCGGCTCAATGACGGTTGGTTCGCACGATTCATGTTGTCCGCAGAAACTTTTGTATGATGCCAGGTGCATGCAATCCGCCCATTCCCGATTTCCATACGCCCACTGGTTGCTCCCCACCGTTCTCGCGGCAAGCCTCTATCTGATCAACCTGCCCGGCACTTGGATTTATGACGACTTGTATATCGCTCACGATGACCAGCGGCTTCAACACGTCAATCGCTGGCACGAGTACCTGACCACCGATTACTTTGCCGGAGCAGTCGATAATTTGTGGCGACCCCTCACGTCCATTTCGTATGCCGTCGAATGGTGGCTGCATGGCGAGCGGGCCTGGCCTTTCCATCTGGTTAATCTATTGCTCCACGCCGCCGTGACTTTGCTGGTGGCGAAACTGGGCCGGCGATTGACGGGGTCCCGCAGCGTCGGATTCATTGCGGGCTTGCTGTTCGCCGCACATCCCATTCATGTTGAAGCGGTCACCGGGATTGTCGGTCGGGCGGAGGAAATGTGTACGCTGGGCGTGCTTGGAGGCTTGCTTCTGTTCATCGGTCGTGCGATGACCGTTCGCCGCGCATTCGCCGTGACGGGCTGCTTTCTCTTCGCGGCACTCAGCAAGGAACAGGGCGTTTTTTTGCCGTTCATGCTTCTCGGTTGGACTTTTTTAAGGCGTGCCGCTGTCCTTCCATCGCCGCACGTCGACACAGTCGAATCCGCGCCGGACGACAAGCCCACGCCGCACTCTGCACAGGCCAATGCGAATTTGCTGCTGACCGCGCTGCTCACCGGAACCCTCGCCGTCTACATTTCATATCGCAATTCCATCGCTCCCTGGTATTGGGAAAAAGCTTTTCTGGATTGGATGATGAATCCCCTGGTCGACAGTGTGGGTGTGGATCGCTGGCTGATTCCGATGGCCATTCTCGGTCGATATGCCGCCCTTCTCATCGCTCCGTGGCGGCTTGCACCGGATTACAGCGCGGTCGTATTCACCTCCGTCCAGCGCCTCGACGATCCATTCCTATGGCTCGGTGCCGTGACGGTGATTTTCTTTCTCATGGCCTGTATTTCAGCATTCCTCAGGCGGAACGGCGCGGCACTTTTTTGTCTCGGCGCGCTGGCGCTCACCTATTTCCTCGCCGGCAACCTGATTATGATCGGTACGATTTTCGGTGAGCGCCTGATGTACCAGCCCTCTGTTTTCGTGTGCGTTCTGGCCGCGATGGGAATGGCTAAACTGCCTTCAAAAGCCTGTCAGGTCAGTCTGACGATTCTCCTGATCGCCTTCTGCATACGCACCGAAACCTACGCATGGCGATGGAACGATCGGGTGCGACTTTACAGCTATACGGTTCAAGTTCAGCCGAAATCCTCGATGGGCTATCTTCTCCTCGGCGATGAATTGCAGACCCGGCACGGAGATCTGGAGGGCGCGGAGCGCGCCTTTGCTGACGGCAGAGTGGCGGCCCCGGACGCATGGCGGCTTTGGGAATCATCCGCCGAGCTGGCGCTTTTGCGCGGGCATCTCGTCGACGCGGAAGCGTGGGCAAATCGCGCGTTCAAACTTCATCCGAGTTTGCAAACATCGACACTAAGCGCGAAAATCGCCGAAAGCAGACGACCGTGAAGATCGCAACTTTAATTTCAGGAAAGCCACATCATGTTTTATCTCGCGGGAACCATCGAGCCCACCAGTGCTGACGATTTCACCAAAGCCTTGGAAGGTGGAATTCGCGAGGTCGTCACCTTGCCCTCCGACCTGAAGATCGTCACTTTGACCGGTGACTACCCCGCGTTTGAGGCAATCGAGATCGACCTGACCGGAGGCCGAATAAACACCGCAAACCGCCCCGAAAAACCGAGGGGTCTCGGCACCGGCAAAAATGAAGTCACCGCCAAAATTTTTCAGATATTCGCCCATCCACTGAACGTGGATGCGGGGCGAATCTCGCTCGATCTGTCCGCCCGTGCAGTAACGCTGCGATACGATCTTGATCCTTCCGGCCGGCAGATCATCCTGCCGGTTTCGTCGGAGTCGGGCACTTTGAAAATGGAGATTCCCCTCGCCGATTTGGAGGCCCTGATCCTGGCCCGCGCCACCGCCGCCGCCGCCCAGCAGGGTGCGAAGATCACCGCCTTGGAACTTAAACTCATCGCGCGCACCGAGCGATCGCTGGCGATCGACCTGCGCGTTCATGCGAAAAAGATGATGATGGGCGGAGTCGTCCATATTTCAGGCCGGGTCGATCTCGATGACCATCTCACCGCCCGGCTTTCGGAGATGAACTGCGAAGGCGAAGGAGTCGCCGGCAAAATCGCCGCCGGTTTTCTGACGCCCAAAATCAGGCAGGTGGATGGCCGCAGTTTTCCCCTGGCGGCTGAGTCTTTGAACGGCCTGCATTTACACGACCTGCGGGTGACGAGCGTCGACCCGGTTCGCATCGAAGGGGCGTTTGGAGCGTGATCGGACGGCACCACTCCTAAACGGGATTGGTAGCGGAGATGATTTACCACGAAAGCACGAATACACTAAGAAGATATTCACGTATCAAGACATGGGGTGGAATGTAAAGAGAAAATCAAAACGAATATGGCGAATTTTTTGATTCACAGTTTTCTGTCTTCCTTCGTGTTTTCGTGGCTTCGTGGTTGATCCAAGTTGTCCCCGCTAGGCGGCCGCGTATTCTTTTTCGACGCTCTTTGCAGCGTCCTTAATTCGGCCCGTCGAATCGACCTGGTCGAATTTCACCGCGACGCGCTTGCTCACGCCCTGCTCCTGCATCGTGACGCCGTACAGCACATCCGCGATTTGCATGGTGCGCTTGCTGTGGGTGATGACGATGAACTGGGATTGTTCCAGAAACTCCTGGACGATCAGGTTGAACCGCTGGTTGTTGGCCTCATCGAGCGCGGCGTCCACTTCGTCCAGAATGCAGAACGGAGACGGTTTGCTCTTGAAGATACTCATCAACAATGCGACGCAGGTCATCGTTTTTTCCCCGCCGCTGAGCTGGCTGATGCTGACCGGTTTCTTGCCGGGCGGGCGGGCGATGATTTCGATGCCGGCATCCAGCACATCGATCTTCCGCATGATCGGGAGCATGGTCTGGCCGTCGGGGCCGAGGGTTTTTTCGGCCTTGCGGTCTTCGATTTCGGTTTCGAGGAAGATGTCTGCCGACCCGCCGCCGAAGAGCTTGCGGAACATGCCCTGGAAATGCTCGCGGACGGTGTTGAAGGTGGCCTCGAAGCGGACGCTGCTCTCCCGGTTGATCTCGTCGATCATCTGCTCGAGCTGTATCTTGCTGTCGCGGAGATC
>JANXVV010000461.1 GCA_025351525.1 Humisphaera sp.
CGACGCGCTCGGAGTGACCGCAGGTATACGGATCCTTGGCATCGACCGCACTGGTCAGACTGTGCAGTACGCCCATCATCAGACTGCGCACGTCCTCGAACAACATGGAATTCTCAAGGTAAATCGCCGACTCATTGGCGATGGAACCGAGAAGCTTGCTGTCGACGGAATCAAATTCACCGTCCGTTTTATCGAGCGCGAAAAGGCACCCGAGGATCTGATCCTGCCGTTGCAACGGCACGGCGATGATCTGCCGGGCATGTTCGGCAAACCACGCAAATCGATGGTCCGTCGCGAGATTCGGAATGAGCAGGGTGTCCTTGCGTTGCCGCAGCACATTCATCAATTGATCGGTCAACTTTTGCAACTGCGCCGGGGGAACCTCGCTTTCACCGAAGAGAGCCGGCTCCAGCTTTGCAGGACCTTCGCCGCATAGGGCAAAGCCCATCGAGCGGACGTCGATCACACCGCGCACGTCTTTGCAGGCCTGGCTGAAAAAATCACCGGCACCCCGGTTGACCTTCATGCCGCCGCTGATCTGGTAGATGAGAGTCAGTTCTTCGTAACTGTTGATCAATTGCGTGGAGAGCGAGGCAATCTCCTGTTCGACCGCGCCAATGCGGGCCTGATCGCGCGCCATGGCGGCGAACATTTTGCAGGCGCCGCCGAGATCCGCCTCGTCAAACTCCGGAATGGATGCGGCCTGTTGACCCAACCAGGCAGCGTCGAGCTTGAGTTGACCCGCCTCCCGAAGCATCTCTTCATCCAGCGAAAAGTTTGTGGCTTTGGAGGCCAGAACCACAATTCCCCCGAGTTGCCGTTTCTCAACATGTGGGAAGCTTGCGAGGGTTGCCCCTGGGACAAAGTTCCAGAGTGCCATCGACGAAGAGGCGGTGATGCGGCTGGCCGCTTCGTTGATTTTACTCCGCAACAGTCCTGCCGAGCGAACCGACGGCAGAATGTATTTGGTGAAGAATTGAGCGGCGGCGGGATCGTGGTAGACGACCGAACCGCGATGATCCAGCACCATGACAAACAACCCCGCACCCCGGAACCGCGATGCCAGCGTGTCGAGCGCACCCGTCGACAAGCCGGGTAGCTGCGGGGGTGGCCCGATGGGTGTGTCGGTCGAAATGTTTTCCAACGTCGCGGGCATTATAGCAACATCCAAGTATCAGTCAGTCCGGCTCTGATCTACTTTTGCAGGGTCCGCACTGCGGACCTTAATCTCACGATCCGACAAAACGGTCCGCCTACGATAATCGTGTCAGCGGAGTGGGTGCCACAGGTCGCGGTACTCCGAGACCTGTGTGCTTCGACGGTCACAAAAGACACAGGTCTGCGAGTACACCGACCTGTGGCACCCGACAAACACATTTAGCACGTACGGAGTACTAAGCGATCCACGCACCGGCATACGGTCTTTTACGCCGCGATCCCTCTTAGCACTTCATTCACCGTCGCCAGCAATTGCCGCGGGCTGAACGGTTTGCTCAACATGCAGCATATGCCGCTGCTTTCGGTGTCGGCGGGTTCCAGGTCGTAGCCCCGAGCCGTGAGCATAATCGCGGGGATGCCCATAGTGGACGGGTGCTGCTTCAATCGCTGACATAGTTCCAGCCCCGACAGTTCCGGCATGTGGTAGTC
The DNA here is from genome assembly GCA_025351525.1 of Humisphaera sp. Classification (GTDB taxonomy): domain Bacteria; phylum Planctomycetota; class Phycisphaerae; order Tepidisphaerales; family Tepidisphaeraceae; genus JANXVV01. Next base: position 1,648 of record JANXVV010000461.1, read on the forward strand.
CGTGATGAGCAGGTCGGGCCGCTCGGCCAGTGCCAGATCCAGCGCCTCCAGCCCGTCCCGCGCGGTCAACACGTGGTAGCCGGCATTGCGGAGCTTCAACGAGACCACATGCAGGATGTGAGTCTCATCATCCGCGACCAGAATTGTTTTCTGGACTCCGGCAGGAACGCCATCGACAATTACATCCGTCGCTGTTTCCACTGACATCTTCAACTCCTTGCCCCGACTCTACGCCGCCAGCTTCATCTCAAAGGAGAAGCTGCTTCCTTTACCCACAATGCTCTCGACGGATAGCTTTCCGCCATGCACCGTTTCGATAATCTGCTTGACGAGGGACAGCCCAAGCCCCGTTCCCTTGGCCATCCTGTTGTTTGCTTCGGCCCGGTAAAACTTGTCGAACACAAACGGCAAATCCTTCGCCGGTATGCCCACGCCGTTATCGCTGATTCGAGTGACCAGGGTTTGCTTGCTCTCATCCACCACCGTCTGCACTTCGATGCTGCCACCCTCGGGCGTGTACTTCACGGCATTGCTTAGCAGGTTCAGCACCGCCTGATAGAGCATGTCGCGATCCGCCACCGTCTGATAAAAAATCGGCGTCAGTCCTTCCCGCAAGGTGATGTTTTTCAGCTTGGCCTGGGGGAGAATGACCTCGACCGCTTCCTTGATAATCACCGCAAGACTCTGCGGCTGTTTGTTCACTTTGACCAGCCCGGATTCGATGCGCGAAATGTTCAGGATGTCATCGATCAACCGGCCGAGGCGATTGGCCTCGTTCTGAATCACCTCGTAAAATTCCAGCTTGGTTTGCTCGCTCTCGGCTTCGCCGTCGATCAGCATCTCGACATAGGCTTTGATGCTGGCCAACGGGGTGCGGAGTTCATGGCTGACATTGGAGACGAAGTCGTTCTTCATCTCCCCCAATTCCTTTTCCTTGGTCATGTCGTGCAGCACGGCGACCACGCCCGCAAGCTTGGAAGTCGTGGAGGCGGCGGCATTCGCCCGATCGACAAAGGAGGACAGAGTCAGCTTGAAGGTTCTTCCCCCGGTTGGAGAATTCACGGTGTGTTCGACGATCCGCCGTTCGTTCTTGTTGTTGCTCTGGCGCATTTCGCGGATCAGCCCGATCAGTTTCTGGTCGTGAAGCACCTGACCGACCGGGGCGCGCCCGGATTTCGCCAGATCGAAATCGAAGGTCCGCGCCGCGGATTCGTTGGCGAGCACCAGCTCATCAAAGCTGTCCGTCACCAGTACCGCATCGGAAATGCTGTAGATGATCGACTCCGCATGTTGCCGCTCCGCCATGGCGACCTTCATGCGGATCTCCAACTCCTTGCCATGGACCGAAGCGGTGGAGATCGTCGTCTGAGCGTGGACAATCAGTTCGTTGATGACGGTTGTCAGGGAGGCCAGATCGGGATCGGGGGAATGTAGCGGAGACAACTTACCACCCGCGACAATCTTACGAAGTGTATCGCTTAGTGTGAGATACTTTCGATGCAGAGCGAGCATCCCCAGCAGTCCGATCGCGCCGGCGGCAAGTGATGCGAAGACGGTGATGAACTCCGCCAGGCGTAACCTGCCGGCCGACAACGGCAGCGCGGTATCACGCCAGACCACCAGCGCCAGATGCGCCCCGAGCATCGCGGTGATCAACAGAAGGATAGAGATTCCACGTCGGAACATAGTAAGACTTTTCCTTATTTCTCATCGGATGGCGAAGGGAGTGGAATTAGGTTAAACGGGCGGGATTTAGGGATTGCAATGAACTGCGGGGAGTGGGTGGCTATTGATAATCATAGCCGTGAGCGGAAGCTTCGGGATTTCTTGCAGGGCTTCTAAGTAGCATGGGCTACCAGCCCATGCTACTTGACTACTCATTCAACTGAAGTCCGGCCATCAGCTTCGTCGCCAGTTCATCATTGGGGTTCCGCTTCAAGGCTTTGCCGTAATACTGGACTGCTTCATCCGACCGGCCCAATTTTTCGAGAACATAGCCGCTCATGCAAAGACTCAAAGTATCGACCGCCTCAGCACTACCCGATTTCTGGAACGCCGCGAGCGCTTCCGGCAATTTGCCCTGACGGAGTCGAAGATAGCCCATCAGCAAGTTTGACTCACTTGACGTAGGGTCGAGGGCCACCGCCTTCGTCAAAGCAAGTTCCGCACGGCGAAAGTCACCAAGCTGCAAGGCGTTCTTGCCCAGGCCCAGCCATAGCCCCGCCGTCCCGGGATCCAGCCGTGTGGCAACTTCAAACGACTCGCGGGCTTCGCGATACTTCCCGAGTTCGCACAGCGATTCACCCAGCGTGGCGTGAAGATCGGATCGGCGGGTGTAGTTCTCCTCCTTCACGAGTCGGCCCAGCACCGTCGCGGCATCCTCGTATTCCCCGGCGTAATACAGCGCGATGCCGAGGTGTTCTTTCATAGTAAGGTCATCCGGCGTCAGCACACTCGCCTGCCGTAGCATCTCCGCGCCGGCGGCGTACTTCTTTTGCCCCACCAGCAACTGCCCGACCGCATCGCGAATGGCGGCACTATGTTCAAAGTAGACCACCTTCTCTTGAAGAAGCTTCAAAGCCTCCGGTGCGCGATCCACCGCCACCAGCATTTCCGATTTGGCCATCAGGTAGGAGATATTGGCCGGGGCCTTGTCGCTGGCATGGCTGTAGAATTCATAGGCATTGTCCAGCTTCTGCCAACGCTGGTAGACGACCCCGCTTAGGTAGTCCGCATCCGCATTCTTTGGATCGAACTGCCGGGCCAGGCGAAGCTCCTTCTCCGCCAGTTCAAGTTGACCCTGTTCGATGGCCACCCTGGCAGAGAGAACGCGGATCGAGGCGTTTTCAGGGTCCAGCCGCATCGCCTGATCGACGCTCTGGCGACCTTTCTCGAAGTTCCCGCTCTCGTATTGGTCCTTACCGAGATTGGCCATGACCCCTGCGCGGGCCGCGTTCCACTGAATTGTGGCCGCCTGGCTGGCCGTTGCCTTCTTCGCATCCTGCGCACAGCCGCCGGCGAGAGTCAGCAACAAAAGAGAGACGGGGATTTTCTTGAACATGACATGCCTTCGATCGAAAAAATAGAGCGTCTGAAACAGGTACTTATGACTTCAGGTAGCTGGGTGCCACAGGTCGCGGTACTCCGAGACCTGTGTTTGTCGGGTTTTTGGGTCTTCGGGTTTTTGGGTCTTCGGGTTGTCGGGAAAGACACAGGCGAGACGCCCATGCCACCTTCTCCAAAAAAAAGAGGACCGAGTATTTCTCTCAGTCCTCCATCATCCCACTTCATCTTACTTGTCGGCTTTTTCCTGAAGCTCCTTAAATCCCTCGTCCAACATATCGCGTATGCCTACCGTGGACTGAATCTTGTCTTCGAGTTTCAACGCGACCGGCTGCGGGGCCGCCGCGACAATACGCGACTTGGCGGGGATCGCATCGCCGTCCTCAGTGTTGTTCGTATCCCCCGGCTCGTCCGGCAGCGGTTCGCTGATCGACGCCTGCGGTGACGGCACGGTCGGTTGCGTCGCGGGTGCGACCACCAAAGGTGGCCGCGTTGGCTGGGTCGCCGGCACGATCGCGACCGGCATCGTGGTCGGAACCACTACCGCCGTGGTCACCGCGCGGTCCAGCAAAATCTGCTGACGAACGAACGTTCGGATACCGCTGTTGTCCACCGCCGTCACTTCCTTGCCCGAAACCTTCTGCTTCAATTCGATGGCTTCCAGGAAAGTGGGATTCAAATTCGTGGCACAGTTCAGATGCCACAGCACCTTCTGCCGATTGGGGTTGGGTTTATTCCACTCGGCCACCGCCTGTTCATAGGAGCACTCAGCCAGCCGTTCACGCCCGAAAAACATCATCCCGGTCCGAACCCCGACGCGCATTTTTTCCGCTTCCTTCAACTGCGCCTCGGACTGCCGGCTGTACATCGAATCATCCTTGATCAGATGCGGCGTCAGCAGAATAATCACTTCCTCACGCTGCGTACTGTCCTTCTGATTGCGGAACAAGTTGCCGATCCATGGGATGTTGCCGATGCCCGGAACCTGGCTGCGGGAAGTCTGTGAAGTTTCGCGGAACAGGCCGCCGATTACGACGGTATGCCCGTCTTTGACCATGATGTTGGTCGTGCTTTCGGTGGTTAGTTTCGTCGGGGGAAGATCCGCCGCACGCGACGGCAACGGCGTGCTGTCCTCTGGGTGGACTTCCATGCGGATATAACCGTCATCCCCGATGTAGGGTCGAATGATGAGCAGGGTGCCCGTCTCCAGGAAGTCCACTTCCTGCTGAATGATGCCGGTGGCGCTGGTGGTGGTCTTGCCGCGGAAGGGATCCTGCCGGGCTACTTTCACTTCACCCTTTTGCTTGTTGAGCATCAGGATTTTGGGATTCGCCATCACGACGGTGTTGGTGACTTCCTCAAGAGCTGAAAGAAACACTGCGACGTTGTTGGTGATGACGCCCGCCCGCAATCCGCCCGCCGGCACGCCGGAGGTGAATCCGGTGCCGACCGCGCTCAAACCCTTGCTGGTCAGCGGGCCCGCCTTGGAGTTATCGACGATGGTTCCGCTCAACGCCTCGGTGGTGGAACTACCCGCCGCCCCCAGGGCATTGAAGTTCACACCGCCCAGCAGTGTGAAGTCGATGCCGAGTGCATTGTCCTCGCTCAAGGCCGCCCGCAAAATGGTGGCTTCCACCAGAATCTGCTGCGGGCGCTTGTCGATGTCCTTCAGAATTTTGTCGATGCGATCCAGATTTTCCTGATAGTCGGTGACGACCATCATGTCCTCAACTGCATGGGTGTTCCCTCCGGTTTCTTTCGATGAACTGTCGATGCCCGACAGCGCCGGTGCGGTGATCGCCACCTGTCCCTCACTGCTGAGCACCGGCTTGATCATCGTCTGTGCATTGATCGCCGGCGTGTAATACAGATGAAACACATGGGTGATCAACTTGTGACTGTTCTTGGTCTCATCCGCGATCTCCTTGGCGGACATCACGTAGATGACATTCCCCTTCTCGCGATAGCCGTACCCATTGGCCTGGAGAATGGCGTCGAGCGCCTCTTTGATCGTCACGTCATAGAGGTTGGCGGTGATCGTGCCGCGAACCTCTTTGCTCGGCAGGATGTTGGTGTTCGACTGCATGCTCAACATGCGAAGCACTTCAACCAGGTTCGCATCATTGACGTGAATCTCGACCGTTCCGGAGTCCTTGCTCACGGCCACATCGCCTGCGGCAATGCTTTTGCCAGCCGACGCCGCCGGCTCGGGCACGATGACTTTCGCATCGTCCTTCTCATCGCCCGAATCCGTCCTGGCGTCTTTGGCCAGGATCTTTTCGAGCGTTTTGGCGAGTTCCTTCGTCGGAGCGGTGGTCGGGGCATGGTCGTCAGGCACGGCCCGCACTTCAGTGCCGTTCGCGGCACCATCGATCGGCGGCGTGGACAGCTTCGTCACGTTTACCGCGATGACCTGACCGGAATAAACGGACGCGGCGGCCAAAAAAAGAATGCCCGCATTTCTCTTCCATTTTGATTTCAAGGTGCGATTCATAGTCCTCTCCAGATGGGCCGCATCGGGCGGGCTATCGGAAGCCGTGCCGCGACGTGGGCCGTAGAATTTCAACGATGTTCCAACTACAACAACTCCGCCATGAGCATCGCCAGAGCCACTGCCTCAACGCTCATCTGGATGTTTCACTTCGCCATCACTTGAACGCGACCTCGAATTTCGAGCCCTCGCGCTCCAGCAGAATTCCTCGGGCCGTGATCTTCACAACGCGGAAACCGGCGACGACCTCACCTTCATTCAGCAACCGCCCATCCACCATGACCTTTGGCGTCGGACCCATGAGGATGCTCTGCAGGTGCAGTTGGGCGGCTTGCCATTGAAGGCTTCCCACCGACTGCGAATGACTATCCTGATCTTCGGCTCTTAAAGCGCCTGACTTGGCCAGCCGATCCCAGAATCCTTCATTCGCGATACCACTTACCGGGCCGCCCGGCACTGCCGGCTTCGACCCATCCTGCGGGAAGCGGTCCAGGTTGATATAAAATATGTTTCGAGTGACGGGCGAGACCGGTCCGCGCGACCAGGCGATAAATGGCTCTGAATTTGGATGGGCCTGAACGGTTGTTTCGCGCTTGTCGGCTGGGGGATTTGATTGAGACGAAATGGCGGCGGCGGCTTTGTGCGGGCCTGTGTTTACCCAGATGCGTAAGCAACCGATTCCGATGAGAACGAGCAATGCCGCAGTGCCCCAGACGATCCTCGGGTGGATCCGGGCCATGTTTTCAATCAATTGTTTGAGTCCAGGTATATTCATCTTGCCAGGCATTCAATCACCTTCGTGGCACGCGCTTCCAGCCCGTGTTGACGGTGTAAACTTTAGAAGACTTTTCAAAATGGGTGCTTTGAATAAGGTGGCATG